>CAYMQR010000010.1:0-24394 GCA_964392195.1 uncultured bacterium
CGTGCGGCCCGGCAAGACGATCGTCGCGAGCACCGACTCGCTGGCGGCCGACGCCTTCGGCTGGGACGACCTGCTCGCCCGCGAGCCGGGCTCGCGCCCTGCCTACCTGGCGAAGGCCGCCGCCGCCGGCCTCGGCGACCCGGACTGGCGCGCCGTCGCGGTGAAGGAGACGATGGTTGGCTGAGCCGGCGTTTCGCCGCGGGCGCGACGGCAAGGCCTACCTGGCGGGCTTCGAGCCGGCGCCGGACGGCTCGCCGTGGTGGGTGCGGCGGTTCCGCATCACCAACGTGCGGGTGGTGTCGCAGGCCTTCTTCTTCGGCCTGTTCGTGTTCCTGCTGTGGACCACCTGGTTCAGCAGGCTCGGCGGATACCCGGTCTCGCTGTTCCTGGAGATCGATCCGCTGGTCGGGGTGGCGACCGCGATCTCCACCCACACCGTCTACAAGTGGCTGTGGCGCGGGCTGTTCGTGCTGGTGCCGACACTCCTGCTCGGCCGGGTGTTCTGCAACTGGATGTGCCCGTACGGCAGCCTCCACCAGTTCGTCGGCTGGCTCTTCGACATCCGCGCGAACCGCGACTCGATCGACGCCAACCGCTACCGGCCGCTCTTCCAGCTCAAGTACTACATCCTCACGGTGATGCTGGTGATGGCGGCCTTCGGGTCGCTGCAGATCGGCCTCCTCGACCCGATCTGCCTGCTGGTGCGCAGCTTCGCGGTGGCCTTCGAGCCCGCCGCCGACGTCGCGACCCGCGGCGTCGGCGAGGCGCTCGCGAGCCGTGGCGTGGACGCGGACCTGTCGGCGCTGCTGTTCGCGCCGGGAGCGACGCACCACCGGATCTTCGCCGGTGCGTGGTTCGTGGGCGCGATGGTCGTCGTGCTGGTCGGCATGAACCTGGTGATCCCGCGGTTCTTCTGCCGGGTGCTGTGCCCGCTCGGCGCGTTCCTCGGCGTGCTGAGCCGCTTCGCGCCGTGGCGGATCGAGCGCGACCTCACCAAGTGCACCGACTGCGACCTGTGCCTGAAGCGCTGCGAGGGCGCGAGCGATCCCCAGGCGGCGCTGCGCAAGAGCGAATGTTTCGTGTGCTTCAACTGCATCGACGACTGCCCCGAGGACGCGCTCAGCTTCGCGCGTGCGCCGGTCTCGGTGAAGCCATGGATCGTGGGCAAGCTCGCCGACGTGAAGGCGGGCGCCGCGACCCTGTTCGGCAAGCCGGTCATCAGCGAGGTGTGGGACACCGAGGTCGCGGCCCCCGACCTGCCGCGGCGGCGGGTGATCTTCGCGGCGATCTTCGGGGTCCTCGGCTATCCGTTCCTGCGCCTCTCCAAGGCCGTGAACGAGCGCGGCTTCAGTGCCAAGGCGATCCGCCCGCCCGGTTCGGTGGCCGAGAGCGAGTTCCTCGAGCGCTGCATCAAGTGCGACGCCTGCATCCACGTCTGCCCGACCAACGTGCTGCAGCCCTCGACGCTGGAGCAGGGTGGTTTCGAGGGCGTGTGGACGCCGGTGATGGACTTCGCGGTGGGCTTCTGCCAGCTCAACTGCACGCTGTGCAGCGAGGTGTGCCCGACCGGCGCCATCCAGAGGACCACGCTCGAGCGCAAGCTCGGCGTCGGCGAGCACCAGGCCGAGGGCCCGATCCGCGTCGGCACCGCGTTCTTCGACCAGGGGCGCTGCCTGCCGTGGGCGATGCAGACCCCGTGCGTGGTCTGCGAGGAGGTCTGCCCCGTCACCCCCAAGGCGATCGGCACCTACGAGGAGACGATCACCCGCTGGGACGGCAAGACCGTGACACTCAACAAGCCCTACATCCGCCCCGAGCTCTGCATCGGCTGCGGGATCTGCGAGCACGAGTGCCCGGTCCTCGACAGCGCCGCCGTGTACGTCACGGCGATCGGCGAGACCCGCTCCGAGCAGCGCTCGCTGCTCCTGGACAGGCCCAAGGTGGTTTGAGACGATTTCCCGCCCCCCGCGACGGACGTACGGAGCGCCCCATGAGCGACGATCGCCGAGATGGAATCACCCGACGCGAGGTGCTGGCGCTGGGAGGCGCGGTGTCGGCCGCGCTGCTCGCGGAGGGCGGCCTCGGCGCGGCGCGTGTCCTCGCGGCGGAGCCGGAGCTGCCGCAGATCCCGCGGCGGGTCCTCGGCAAGACCGGCAAGAAGATCCCGATCCTGCTCATGGGCGGCGACTCCGGCTTCGACAAGGTCTTCGACCCGCGCCTCGCCGAGGGTCTGCGCTTCGGCCTCGACTACGTCGACGCCGCGGACTGCTACGCCGGCGGCACCTGCGAGACGTCGCTCGGCGCCTTCCTCAAGCGTGCCAACGCCCGCGACAAGATGTGGATCACCTCCAAGAGCGACGCCCACGACCCGGCGGGCTTCGTGAAGACCGTCGACCAGTCGCTGGCGCGCCTCGGCACCACCTACGTGGACCTGATGTTCCTCCACAACCTCGGCGACGCCCGCCGCCTGAACGACGAGCTCGCCGCGACGGTGAGCAAGCTGAAGGGCGAGGGGAAGATCCGTCACTTCGGCTTCTCGACCCACACCGGGAACGTGGTCGAGATGCTTCACCTCGCCGCCAAGACGCCGTGGGTCGAGGCGGTGATGTTCCGCTACAACTTCCGCAAGTACGGCGACAAGGAGCTCAACGCCGCCATGGACGCCGCGCACCGCGCGGGCGTGGGGCTCATCGCCATGAAGACCCAGGGCTCGGAGGCGGAGCGCGACGCGTGGAAGCAGTTCCAGCAGAACGGCCGCTGGACCAAGCACCAGGCGGTGCTCAAGAGCGTGTGGTCGGACGCGCGGATCTCCGCCGCGGTGAGCAACATGGACACCCTGGAGAAGCTGCGCCAGAACATCGCCGCCGCGGTCGACAAGAGCGACCTCACCGCCGCCGAGGAGCACGAGCTCCAGCGCTACGCGGCGCTGACCCGCTCGCTCGCGTGCGACGGCTGCGACCAGCACTGTGGCGCCGCGCTGCGCGAGCACGCCGGCGCGCAAGCGGGGGAGGTGCGGATCGCCGACACGCTCCGCTACCTGATGTATCACGACACCTATGGCCGCGCCGGGCGGGCGCGAGAGCTCTTCGCGGCGCTCCCCGAGCCCGCGCGCAACCTGGCGCGACTCGACTTCGCGCCGGCGAGCCGCGCGTGCCCGCACGGCGTCGATGTCGCCGCGCTCATGTCGCGCGCGGCGTCCGTGCTGAGCTGACGCCGGGGCGCGGCGTCGCTGGAGGCGCCACCGCGCGACCTGCTTGCCATCCGCGTATCACGATGGATACCATTGTGATACAACTCGAACGCGGAGGTGCACATGGCAGGCTGGCTCGCTCGGGCGGTGGACGGGGTCGCGGCGTTCTTCGGGCGGTTGGTGCTGCGGCGCAGTCCGCCGTGTCCGAACACGCTCGTCCATCTGGGCACCTATCGCGGGCGTACCGCCGACGAGCTCTTCGCGGCGCCCGAGGGAATACCGCACGTCACCGAGGTCGCGCGCTGGCGGCTCGGCGGCCTCGAGAGCCGGCACCTCTCGTTCCCCTCGCCCCACGAGCCGCTCGCCGACGCGTTCCGCACCCGTCACGCTGGCGACTATCAGCGAAACAACCGCGTTCACGTGCGCTGGATCCGGCACAGCGACGCGCTCCCACGCTCCACGATGGTGCTCCTCCACTCCTGGATGCAGCCCGACACGTGGCTGGAGGAAGTGACGCTGCTGCCCTGGCTGGCGCGCCGCCTCGACGTGAACGTGGCCCGCATGCAGCTCCCCTATCACGGACACCGCCGCCCCGAGTGCTCGTGGCTCGACGGCGAGCTGTTCTGGACCGCCGACCTGGTGCGGACCTTCGAGGCCATTCGCCAGAGCGTCGCCGATGCCCGCGCGCTGACGTCGTGGCTGCTCGCGAGCGGCCACGGACCGGTGGGCGTGGCCGGCCTCAGCCTCGGCGGCATGATGACGCTCGCCCTCGCCGCGCTCGACCAGCGGCTGGCGTTCGCGATCCCCATCGCGGCTCACCTCGACCTCGCCGGTGTGCTCGCCGACGCGTCGCTGCTCCGCCCGATGCGCGACGAGCTGCAGACCCATGGTTGGGGCCCCGCCGAGGTCGACGCCTACATCGCGAGCGTCGGTCTCGGCGAGCTGTCACCGCGCGTGCCGCGCGAGCGCATCCTGTTCGTGGCCGGGATCCACGACCGCCTGCTGTCGGCGCACCGCACGCACGCCCTGTGGCAGCGCTGGGGAGAGCCGCCGATCCACTGGTACGACGCCGGGCACCTGGGGATCTTCACCCACCTCGGCGGCTCCGTCCGGGCGATCCGCCGCTTCCTCGACGGGCTCGGTCTGGTGCCGACCCCCGCGGCGGCGGCTGGCCGGCCGGCGCCGGCGTGGCTCTTCGACGCGCGCCGGATCCCGCTTGGCGCCTGACGTCGCTCGTCTCGCGCGCCCGCGCCTACCCACCGTGACCTAGGTCATGGATGTGGCGTTTGCCTACCTCGGATCATCGTGCCCGAGGAGAACCATCCATGCGCATCGAGAAGATCGAGGTCGGTCGTCGGGCAGCGTCGGTGAACCGGTCGTTGGAGCGCGTCGCGAACGTGGCGATCCGCGGGCTCGACGACACCCGCGCGTTCCTCGGCGGCCAGGGGCGCAAGGCGCGTTACGACGACGCCCACTACGAGTTCGTGGGCGGAGAGCGCGATGCGCTGCGCCGCAAGCACTACGACAAGAGCCTCAAGCTCCTCTGGAAGGCCGAGAAGCACGCGCCGTGGTCGACCTTCCTCGACGGTGGCGACGACGTGCCGCTGGTGAAGGTCGCGCGCGAATCGATGACCAAGGCCGAACGCGCCGCGAGCAAGAAGCTGGCGAGCGAGGAGTTCAAGGAGAAGCTCGCGCGCGAATACACGCTCGCCGAGCGCCAGGCGCTGGTGAAGGTGCTGTGCGCGATCGGCCACGGCGAGGCGTACGCGTGGCTGGTCTCCGCCGAGGTCCTCGCCGACGTGCAGAGCACCGGCGCGCGCGCCGCGCTCACCATGCAGGTCGTCGAAGAGGCGAAGCACTTCGTGGTGCTCCGCGAGCTCATCAAGGCCTTCGACGTCGGCGTGCCGCGCCAGTCGGCGTGGGAGTACCTGCTCCTCGAGCAGGTGCTGAAGGCGGACGGGCTCGACAAGCTCTTCGGCATGAACGTGCTCGTGGAGGGGATCGCGCTCTCGATCTTCGGGATGCTCGCACACTTCCCGGGCCTCGAGATCCTGCGGCTCTTCCACCTCGACGAGTCGCGGCACACCGCGCTGCCGGTCAACTACTTCAAGGAGTTCCCGCTCGACCGCCGGGTGCGCGTGAACCCGCTCAAGCGCATGAAGCGCCTCAATCTGGTGCTGCCGGCGATCCCGCTGGTGTTCTACCTGGAGGAGCCGCTCGCGGAGCTCGGCATCGACGCCCTCGAGCTCGGCGGCTCGGTGATCCGCAAGGTGACCCAGCTCGCCGAGCGCGCCGGCTTCGAGCCGCACGGCTCGGGTGAGGTGCTCGGTGCGCGGCTCAACGCGCTCTTCAACGCCTACGCGTCGTTCACCCGGCCTCACCACGAGCCTCGCGACTACCACCTCGGCGACACCACCCGCGACGCGGCGGCGCGCGCCGTCGAGGACGAGGTCTTCGCCGCGGCGTGAGCGCGCTCGGCTCGCGCCGGTCTAGCAGCCTGCTAGGCTCTCGACGCGCGCGCCGGACCCCTTCGGTCCCGAGAGACGCGCGCATCTCGAGGGGCGGTCGATGACGGGTCGGAGCGTGCGGTGGAGGATCGCGGTGCTGGCGTGGGTCGTGGCCTGGGGTGTGGCGTGCGGTACGGAGGCGCCACCGCCCGCGCCGCCGCCTCCGCCCCCGCGGATCGCACCGCTGCGGATCGACGGCACCGTGACGCACCTGCAGCGGATCGCGGTCCCGCCGGGCTCCGAGATCCGCGTGGCGCTGATCGAGGTGACCGCGGGCGAGAGCGCGGCGACCAACGTCGCGGAGCGGGTCATCGCCATGACCCACCAGGTGCCGGTGCCGTTCTCGCTCGCCGTGGATCCGCGGCTGGTGAGCTCGCAGGGCCGCTACGAGCTGCGCGCGATGCTCACCGACCCCCGCCACACCTTCCAGTGGATCACCGCCATCCCCGTCGAGTGGAAGCCGGCGCCGGTGACGTCGGGGGTGCTGCTGGTGGTCGCGCCGCAGCGGCCCCGTGACCCGGTGGAGGAGAGCTCGGTCCGCTACCGGTGCGACGCCGCGTTCAGCTTCGGCCTCGAGCAGCCCAGCGAGGACGTGGTCGAGGTCCGGCTCACCGACCGCACGCTGCGCATGACGCGGGTGCCGTCGGCGCTCGGTGTGACCTTCACCGATGGCGTGAACACCTTCTGGCGCAAGGAGAGCATCGCGAACCTCATCCTCGCCGGGAAGGTGCACAGCTGCTACCAGCGCTATCCGTGAGCTACGGCGCTCGGCGCGGGCGCGTAGGCGGCGCGCGCCGTCCGTGGCTTCGCCCGCGCGATGACCTCGATGCTCGGGCCGCGCCCGAACCGGCCACCGAGCCGGTAGAGCGCCTCCTGCAGCCATCGCCCGCGCGGGTTGGCGAGGTAGACGGGGTGCCAGGGGAGGTGGGTGCGTAGCTCGAGCACCTCGAAGCCCTCCTCCGCGAGGGTGCGGCGCAGCGTCCGCGGCTCGAAGAAGGTCATGTGGAACTCGGCCGCGACCTCGCCGAAGAACCAGTGATCGAAGCGCGCGCCGACCACGGCGCGCCCGGCCATCTTCATGCGGTCCTTGAGCGAGTGGAACTGGTTCGGCACGTCGATGAGCAGCAATCCGTCCTCGGCGAGCAGGTCGTGGCACTGGCGCAGGGTCCGGCGCGGGTCCGGGACGTGCTCGAGGGAGAGGCTCAGCACCGCGTCGAAGCGCTTGCCCTGGAATCGCGACAGGTCCCAACCCTCCGAGACCTCGACGTTCACGCCGAGATTCCGCGCGTGGCCGGCGAGGATCGGAGCGAACTCGACGGCGCGCACGTTCCAGCCGCGCTGCGCCGCGACCTCGAACATGTAGCCGCCCTCCAGGCACGCGATCCCGAGCAGCGAGCCGCGCTCGGGCCGCCAGCGCTCGAGGCGCTCCATGCGCCGCGCGTAGAAGTCGCGGCGCCGCGCCCCCCGGGTGGCGTTCGACTCCTGGTAGTAGGGATGGCGGGCGTAGAGCGCGCCGACCTCGTCGAGCCCGAGGCGCGGGCTCTGGTAGCGCAAGCCGCAGTCGAGGCAGTGGCTGACGTTGACGTTCGCGGGCATCCGCAGGAAGCGCGCCTTCGCCGGCTCGAGCTCGGCGCGCGAGCTGCCGCACAGCAAACAAGGAATCGTCTCAGGCATGGTCGGTCTCCGGCGGGGCGGTGGCGGCGGGCGCGGGTCCTCGCGCGGTCGCGAGCAGCGCACGGTAGAGGTCGAGATAGGCGTTCACGACATCCGCGCTCGCGAAGCTCGTCAGGGCGGTGGCGCGGGCGCGCTCGCCGAGCGCACGCCTGAGCGACGGATCGGCGAGCAGCTCGACGGCCGCGTGGCGGAGCGCGAGCGCGAGCGCCGCGCGGTCGCCATCGGTGGGCAGCACCCACGCGTTGTCGAGGTGGCGGGCATGGCGCGCCGCCAGGCCGACCGGCGTCGTCACCACCGCGAGGCCGTGGGCCATCGCCTCGGCGAGGACGTTGCCGAACGCCTCGGTCGCCGACGGGAAGAGCAGCACATCGCTGGCCGCGTAACAGGGCGATGGGTCGGGCCGCCAGCCAACCAGCCGTATCGAGCCTGCGAGCGGCGGTGATGCGGCCCACGCCCTGAGCGTGGCGGCCAGCGGACCGTCGCCGACGATCGTGAGCGCGGCGCCGGTCGCCTCTTGGATGGAGGGCCAGGCGTCCATGATCACGTCGAGGCCCTTGCCCGGCACCAAGCGGCCAACGAACAGGCAGCTCGGGCGATCGTCGAGGCCGAGCGCGCACCGCGCTTCGGCCTGGGAGAGCGGGTCGCCGCGCGACCCGACACCGGCGACCTCGACTGCGTTGGGCAGGATCGAGAGCGGCGCGCCGGCCCCCAGGTGGGCGACGGCCTCGTCGCGGCCGGCGTCGCAGGTCACGATCCACCGATCCGCCCGAGTGAACCCGCGCCATAGCCAGGCGCCCAGCGGTCCGCCGCGGACCTTGGCGATGTCGCCGCGCGCGCCGAGGGTGCACACCTTGAGGACCGTGCGCGCGCCGCGCAGCCGCGCGCCCAGGATCGCGCCGAGCGCGAACGGCGAGAGGCAATGGGCGTGGACCAGGTCGTAGCGCGCACCGTGGAGCAGGAAGTACCCGAACGCCATGAGGCCGTTGATCACGCGCCGGACCGCCGGGGAGCCCGCCGTCGGCAGCCGCACCACGCGCGCGGCGCCCTCGGGGCACACCCGCTCGAGGCTCCGATCGTGGCGCGAGGTGATCACGTCGCAGCCGGCGGTGGCCTCGGCGAGGCGCCGGGCCAGCAGCCGCGCCTGCTGCTCGGCGCCGCCCTGATAGGGCGGAAAGTGCTGGATGGCGAGGGCGATCCGCATCGGCTCGATCGGAGAACGGCAAGGCTACAGGAGGCGCGCGGATTTTCCATTTGCGCCCGGGCGCGGCGCGATCGGCCGGATCTCCTGGCCAGCGCCGTGCCGATGCGCCAGTCTGGGCCGCCCCGAGGAGGCGCCATGGCATTCTTCCTGCTCCGTATCGCGCTGTGCGCGGTCGCTCTCATGGCGGCCATGCTGTCCGCGCTCTCCTTCGGTCGCCGCTACGGCGCGGCGTGGAGAGCCAAGCGGCCGGGCCATGAGCTTCCGGGGCTCGGCACCGTGCAGGGCGCGATCTTCGCGCTCCTCGGGCTCTTGGTCGCGTTCACGTTCTCTGGCGCGGCGTCGCGGTTCGAGTCGCGTCGCGATCTGATCACCGTGGAGGCCAACGCGATAGGGACGGCCTACCTGCGGCTCGATCTGCTCCCGGCGGGCGCTCAACCCGCGCTGCGCGACGCGTTCCGCCGTTACGTCGACCTGCGCATCGAGCTCTACCGCTCGGTCACCCAGCCCGAGCGGATCCGCGCGCTGCTCGCCGAGACCACGACGCTCCAAGGCACGATCTGGCAGCTCGCTCAGAACGCCGCTGGCGAGACCGGGGACACCGCGGCGCGCGTGCTGCTGACGCCGTCGCTCAACGAGATGTTCGACATCGTCACCACCCGCACCCGCGCCAGCCACAACCACCCACCCGTCGTCATCTTCGCGATGCTCGGGGTGCTCGCGATGCTCGGCGCGCTGCTGGCCGGCTTCGAGCTCTCGGCTTCCGACGATCCGCCGAGGATGGTGCCATGGGTGTTCGCGATCACCCTGGCGATGACGTTCTACGTGATCCTCGACCTCGAGTACCCGCGCCTCGGCCTCATCCGGGTCGACGCGGCGGACCAGGTGATGGTCGAGGTGCGTCAGGGCATGGGGTGACGCCCGGTCCCACGCACGGCTAGGCGCACCAGCCTCGAGGCGCCCGCTGAGCGCCATCGGGGCGTCGCGTCCTCGCCCGTGTCCCGCGAGGGCCACGCGGCCCCGTTCACGATCCGGCTGCCACCCGTCACGGCCGCTGTGGCCGCGGCGAGCCGACGATCGCGGAGTCGTCGCGGCGCCGGCGTCGGGCCGGCGTTCCCCACGCGGTCATCGCCCCGCGCGACGAGCCAGGATCACGGTCGGGTCTTGGCTCGGCTTGGATTCATGCGTCGTGCCGGTGGGCGGTTCCGGAACGTCGGCGGCGTGCTCGTCCCACCACGCCCGCGCCGCCGACTGGGGCCATGACGCGTGACATGCGCAGGCCACCAGCGCGGCGGCGACCGCTGCGGCGTCCGACGGCCGTCGCCCGGTGTCCTTCTCGAGGCAGTGCAAGAGCAGCCGCTCGAGGTCGGGGTCGACCACCCGTCCGAGCCGCTCGGAGGGCGGCCGCGGGGCCTGATGACGGTGCCCATCGAAGGTCTCGAAGATGTTGTCGCTCTGAAACGGCGGCTCTCCGGTGAGCAGGTAGTAGCCGAGCGCGCCCACCGAGTAGAGGTCTCCACACGGGGCGACTTTCCCGGGGGTGTCGAACGCTTCGGGCGGCATGTACGAGGGGGTCCCGACGATGCCGCCGCCGGTAGCCCGGGGTCCCGGGCGATCGCCCAGCAACGGCCGCACCAGCCCGAAGTCGAGCACCTTGACGAAGTCGGCGATGCCCCCCTGATCGCACAGCATCACGTTGGAGGGCTTGACGTCGCGATGCACGAAGCCGAGCCGGTGCGCCTCGCCGAGCGAGCCGCACACGCACTCCAGGATGTGGGCGATGCGCCCATCGGGCTGAGGTCCGAAGCGTTCCACCAGCTGCTCGAGGGTGAAGCCTCGCAGGTACTCCATGGCGTAGAAGAATCCACCGTCGTCGGTGGTGCCGTAGTCGTAGATCTGCACCGTGTTCGGATGCCGCAGCCGAGCCGTCACCTGCACCTCGCGCTCGAAGCGCGTGAGGTCCACCGGGGTGAGCGCGTCGTCCCGCATCACCTTGACGGCGGTCGGCCGGCGCAGCAGCGCGTGGTGGGCCAGGTACACCGTGCCCATGCCGCCGGTCCCGAGCGTCCCCACGAGCCTGTACTGGCCGAGCGACTCCATGGCCATCACCCGGCGCCCGAGCTGAGCGAAGACCTGGGCCGAGGCGATCCCGCCCACCGCGCTCAGGAACAACAAGCCGGTCGCGAGCCCGAGCGCCTTGCGCGGGCCCTCCAGCACGCGCTGGGCGCTCGCCTGGTCGATCTCCGTCACGACCCCGATCTGGTACTCGGGTAGCCAGGCCCATGCGCCCAGGGTGCGACGGCCGTGGTAGCTGCGGTAGCCGGCGGTGTCGACGCCCGTGTGTCCCTGAACGACGGAGGCGACGGCCCGCGTGAGCGGGAATCGCAGCCACGAGTCGGCGAGCGGGGTCGCGTCGCGCAGATCCGCGCCCGGGTCGCGAACCGCGAGGGTGGACGCCGCTCGGTCGGTCGGGCCGAGCACCCCGCGAGCCTGCAGCACCTCGGTGAAGCGAGGCTCGGTGAGCAGGACTCCCTGGGAATCGACTGCGTAGCTTTCACTCTCTCCGCCCGGGTCGGCGGCGACCGCGAGCAGCTGGGCGAAGCTCTCCTCCGGTCGGATGCGGAACGCCAGGACCGCCACCACGTCCCCCGCCGCGTTTCGGACCGGGCCGCCCGCGAGCATCACCAGCTGGCCGGGATGCGGGTGTCCGTTGCGATCCGGGAACGGATGCTCGCTGCGAAACGGTGGAGTCACGACGATGTCGCCGCGCAGTGCCCGATCCAGCAGCGGGATCAGCGATGTGTGGATGCGCGTGCCCACCGTGAGGTCGGTCGACGACGCGAGGATCCGCCCCCCGGCGTCGATCACGCCGAAACCGGCGTAGCCCCAGCTTTCGCAGACCGGCTTCAGGAGGCGGCGCAGCCGTACCTGCGCCGGCAGGGCGAGCAGCTCCTCGGCGGTCGCGTCGCTGCCCGACGCCGCGATCTCGTTCACCAGCGCGTGCGCTTCCTCGTTGGTGGTCCAGATCCGGGCGACCGACTGCTGGCCGCCTAGCCAGGTCCGCAGGCCCTGCACCATCGCGTTGCGGACGCCTTCGAGATGGCGCGCGTGGTCGCGGCGCATCTCGCGCTGCGCCAGGCGGTCCACGCCGATGCCGCCGAGCAGCAGAGACACGGATCCGATGAGGGCGAGGCCCGTCCATCGCTGCGAGAGCCGCCGCGTGTAACCACTCCAGGAAAATCCCGCGAGCCGCGCGAGCAATCGAGACGACGACCGGGCGCGCGGGGCCGCGACGGGCTGACCTGCATCCGGTACGTCGCTGCGGCGCGTCACGTTCCCTGGACGATAGCAGACGCGGATGCCTTGCTCTAGGTGGAACCCGGTAGTGGGCGGGGTCGGGTAGTCCCCTCGGGCGTCGCGGCGCGCTTCGATTCGCGCCGCGAGCGGGTCACGGTGGAGGCGATCGCCGCCGCGTACTCGCGCCAGCCACGGCCACGTCCGCCGATCCGGTCAGGTCGAGGTGCGTCCGGAGTGGGTCGACGCCCCGACCGGCGCGCGGGATCTCTCTCGCCGCCGCGTCCGGAGACGCGACGGGCACCCCGTGAGTCGAAGTGCCCGTCGCGAAGGCGACGCGGGCGGCTCAGCCGCCCTTGCTCGCCTTGCAGTTTCCTTCCACGATGCCGGTTTCCTTCGCGCACTCGGCCACGCAGCGGTTGGCGTACTCCTTGCCGCTCGCGGTGCACACGGTCTCGACCGCGATCGGGCACGCTGCCTTGCACGCCTTCGCCTCCGGGCTGTCCTTGCTGCAGCCGAGCCCGCCGAGGGTCGCCGCGAGCGCTAGGACGAGGGTGCCGAGGGAGGCTCGGGTGAACGGAACCACGCTTCGATTCTGCATTGGGCATCGCCCCACCGGAGTTTCGAGAGGCGCGGCAGGCGCCCCGGCTCCGGATCCGCGACGGAGTCCGTCGCGCCGCGCGTTCGTACGGGTTTACGATCCGAGAGTCAAGCGTGATCGTTGCGCCGCGCGGGGCGGGGACGAGATGTTCGCGCCGCGCGCTCGCGGTTGAGACTTCGAGCCGCCCATGGCGATCACCGTCCGGCTCCTCCTCGTCGCCGCGGCCGCCGCGCTGGCCGCGTGGGAGAGCCTCCACCCACGATCGCGCGCGCGGCCGTCGGTGTGGTTCGTGCTCGCGCTCGCGCTCGGCGAGATCGGCTTCGTGATCGTGCTGTGGCTGCGTCACCGCGGCTTTCCGCTCCACCTCGAGCTCATGGAGGGGGCGGTGCTCGGCCACGTCGAGCGGCTCCTCGAGGGCGCGCCGCTCTATCCCGCGCCGTCGGCCGGGTTCGTGCCGTTCGCGTACAACCCGCTCTACTACGTGGCGTGCGCGCCGCTGGTGGCGCTGTTCGGCGCCGAGCTGCCGGTGCTGCGCGGGCTCTCGATCGCCGGCGCGCTGGCGAGCGGCGCGCTGGTGTTCACGGCGGTGGCGCGGCGCACCGGCTCGCGGTGGCGAGCGGGGGTGGCCGTGGGGCTATTCGCCGCCGGCTACGAGGCGATGGACGCGTACCTCGACACCGCCCACGGCGACTCGTGGCTGCTCGCCACCATCCTGGCCGGCACCGCGCTCCTCGAGAGCGGGCTTGGCGAGACGCGCGGCGCGCCGCCGCGGCCGGGCGAGGGCGGCGCGCGAGCGCGACGGCTCGCCGGCGTGGGAGCGCTGTGCGCCGCGTTCTGGATCAAGCAGCACGGCGCACTCTTCGCCCTGGGCGGTGTCTCGTACGTGGTGCTGCGCCGCGGCGTGCGCGGCGCCTGGCGGGAGCTCGCGCTGGCCGTCGTCGCCGGACCGCTCTCCTACGGCCTCCTCGGCCCGGTGCTCTTCGGTCCATCCCTTCACCTCTACACCTGGGCCGTGCCGCGTTCGTGGTCGTCGCTCGACGCCGAGACGCTCGCGCGCGTCGGCGGCTACCTGGCGCGCTACCTGCCGCTGCTCGCCGTCGCCGTGGCGACCAGCTGGATCGCCGTGCTGCGCCGCGGGCCGAGCGGCGTCGACGCGTGGCAGTGGATGGCCGCGGTGGCGCTCGGGTCCGGCTTCATGGGCGCCCTCGACGCGGGGGGGAACGACAACGTCTTCATCCCCCTTTCCACGCTGGTGATCGTGGTCGGCGCGAGCGAGCTCGAGCGCCTCACCGCGCTCCCCGTGAGCTGGCGGCGCGTCGCCGAGCCGCTGCTCCTCGCCGTGAGCTTCGCGCCGCTGCTCTACGACCCCCGCCACGTGTGGACGCCGAGCGCGGCCTCCGCCGCCTACGCCGACCTCACGGCGACGGTCGCCGCGCTGCCGGGCCCGGTGTTCGCGCCGGATCTCGGGCCCACCGACGGCGTGACGCGCTTCACGCCTCCCTTGACCTGGGTGGCGATCGAGGACCTGGTGCGTGGACCGCGTGGTCCGGCCGTCCCGCCAAGCGCCGTCGCCGAGCTGCTGGCGCCGGTCGCGGAGCGGCAGCCGCCGGCGTACATCCTCACCAGCCGCCCGCTCGCGAGCCGGCCGAGCCTCGCATGGCTCGGCGATCGCTACGAGCTCGTCACCGACTACGGCACGCGCTTCGCCGCGCTGCGCACCCAGCCCATGCGCTGCGGGCGGGTCCATCCGCGCTATCTGTACGGGCGCCGTTCACCCGGCGCTGGGCTCGGCGCCGAGCCTCAGGCCGGCCGCAACATCCCCGCCGAGCGGAACCACTCGTAGCTGTCGCGGATGGTCTCGAAGAGCGGGCGCGGCGCGTAGCCGAGCTCGGTGCGGGCCTTGGTGAGGTCGGCGGTGGAGTCGGCCTTGAGCGCGCCCAGCGACTCGGCGGTGTAGACGGGGTGGGTCTTGGTGACGCTCGCGAACAGCGTCATGAACGGCACGCCCAGGTGCGCGACCCAGAACGGAGTCACGATCGCGGGCGGCTTCACGCCGGTGCACTCGTGGGCGATCCGCGCCACGTCCCGCACCGACGCCCACTCGTTGGCGAGGATGTAGCTCTCGTTGCGGCGGCCGCGCGCCTCGGCGGCCAGCATGCCGTCGACCACGTCGCGGACGTCCACGAAGTTGTAGCCGCCCGGCACCAGCGCCGGCAGGCGGCGGTGGTAGAGGTCGAGCAGCACCTGGCCCATCCGCGACGGCCGGTAGTCGAACGGTCCGATCACGCCCGCGGGATGGACGATCACCGCGTCGAGCCCCTTGGCGATCACCTCGCGCACCGCGATCTCGCCGGCGGCCTTGGAGCGGTCGTAAGCCGGCCGGTCGGGCGCCAGGGTGCGCGCCGACTCCTCGGTGAGCGGGCCGGTGCGCGGGCAGTACTGGTCGAAGGCGTGGATCGACGAGGTGTGCACCATGCGCCGCACGCCGGCCTCGAGCGCGGCCTCCGCGGCGTTGCGCGCGCCGCCCACGTTCACCGCCGATACTTGCCCGCCCTTGTCGCCCTGGATCGAGATGATCGCCGCGAGGTGGAAGACCACGTCCGCGCCGCGGAAGGCGCTCACCAGGCTGGCGCGATCCCGGACGTCGCCCGGGACGCGCTCGACGTCGAGCCCGTCGAGGCCGATCGGCGAGTCGTGCACGACCACGCGCACCTTCCGCCCTTGCCCGAGCAGCGTGCGGACCAGGTTGGCGCCGATGTGACCGCTCGCACCCGTGACGACCGTGAGCTTCGACATGAGGATCGCTCGCTTCGTGCCCGCCGCGATCCGCGGTCGGGGAGGGAGGCCGAAACCGGGCGATTGTCACATCTGGCGGGCCGGATGTCAGGCCCCCTGCCGCTACGCCCGGCAGGATCGCGAGCCGCCTCAGGGTGAGGCTGGAACAGCCGCGCGGTTCACCGCTTCAGTCCCCCGCGATCCGGTGTGGGCCACGACCTGACTTGGCTCGGGGCGCGTGCCAGCGGCACGCCACGGGGCCTTCGGCCCCTGAGCGTCAGCGAGCCGACTTGGGGGTGGGACCCGCCCGAACTCACTTCGGGCGGGCGGGGGGCTGGAACAGCCCCCCGCAAGAACTCACCGCCGCGTGAGGCGTCCGCCGGTAGCGACCAGGAACTGGTAGCTCGCCGGCAGCGAGCGCTGCATGGCGTCGAAGAGGTAAGCCTCGGGGCCGATCAGCACCCGCCGCGCGTTCCGCTGCACGCCGTCGAGGATCTTCTTCGCCGCGACCGCGGGCGGTATGCGCAGCATCTTGTTGAAGTCGGCCGCCGCCTGCTCCGGGGTGGGGGCGCCGCCGATCCCGGCGGTGTCGCCGACGCGCGCGGCGTTGGCGATGTTGGTGCGGATGCCGCCGGGGTGGACGCAGGTGGCGCTGACGCCGCAGCGCTCGATGTCGAGCTCCTCGCGAAGCGCCTCGGTGAAGCCCCGCACCGCGAACTTGGAGGCGTTGTACGCCGACTGGGTCGGTACGCCGATCAGGCCGAACACGCTCGACACGTTGACCACGTGGCCGTCGCCGCTCGCCTTGAGGTGGGGCAGGAAGGCCTTGGTGCCGTGCACCACGCCCCAGAAGTTGATGCCCATCAGCCACTCGATGTCCTCGTAGCGGCTCTTCTCGACGGTGGCGGCGACGGCGACGCCGGCGTTGTTCACGATGACGTTGACGCGCCCGAGCTCGCGCACCGTGGCGTCGGCCCACGCGTGCACGGCGGCGCGATTCGCGACGTCGAGGGCGGTCGTCGTGACGCGCGCACCCAGCGCCCGGCAGGTGGCGCCGGTCTGCTCGAGGTTGGCGGCGTGGATGTCGGAGAGCGCGAGCAACGCGCCGCGGCTCGCGGCGAGCTCGGCGAGCGCGCGGCCGATCCCCGAGCCCGCGCCGGTGATGGCGACGACCTTGTCCTTCAGCGATCTCATGGGGCTTCCTCGGATTGGGTGGCGCGCGGGGCGCCGGGAAGCGGGAGACCGTAGTCGCTCGCGGCGAGGAGCGGGAGAGCCGAGCGGGCCGAACCCTGATCCTTTGGGGCCATCCCGCGCCGCGCGCGAAGCCCCTGGGCGCACGCCGAGGGACGGTGGTAAACGCATGGCGTCGGGTCGCGACGCGGGGAGACACCACGCCGATCCGGCGACGGTGGGCGATGGCCAACGAGCCTGGGATCGGCCGCGCGGGTCTGGCGGCGAGCGCGCTGGTGGATGCCGCGTTCGATGCGCTGCCGTCGAGCGGCGCGGTGCTCGACGCCGGCGGACGGATCGTCGCCGTGAACGCCGCGTGGCGCCGCTTCGGGGAGGCGATGGGACTCGCCAGCGAGTCATGGGGGCTTGGCCTCGACTACCTCGCGGTCTGCGACCACGCCGCGGTATCGGGGCACGAGGACGTCCTCGCGATCGGCGCGGGCCTGCGGCGCATCCTCGGTGGCGCGCGCGAGCCCTTCGAGGCCGTGTACGAGTGCCACGACACCGAGCGCAAACGGTGGTTCCGGCTGCGTGGCGTCGCTCTGGGTGAAGGCGATCGCGCCGGCGCGCTGGTGCTGCACGACGACGTCACCCGCGAGCACCTCGCCCGCGGCGATCCGCGGCGGCAGGTCGACCTGCTCGCCATCGTCCACGATGCCGTGATCTCCGCCGACTGCGAGGGGACCATCCGCACCTGGAACCGCGCGGCTGAAGCGCTCTACGGGTACAGCGAGGACGAGGCGGTCGGCCGTTCCGTGGCGATGCTCTATTTCCCCGAGGATGCGTCGTTCCGGAACGAGAGCTTGGTGCCCCGCGTCGCCACCGAGGACCGCCTGCACCTCGAGACCCGGACCCGGCACAAGAGCGGCCGCGAGGTGCTCGTGGACGCGAGGCTGGCGGCGATCCGGGACGGGTCGGGCGCGCTGATCGGGATCGTCGGGTGCTCGAACGACCTGACCGAGCGCTCGACGGCCGAGCGGCAGCTCGCGGCGCGAAACCAGGAGCTCGAGGCGATCTTCCGCGCCCAGCCCGATCTGATGTTCCGCCTCGACGCGGATGGAACCATCGTCGAGTTCCGCGCCGGGCGTGAGTCGGATCTCTACCTCCCACCCGAGCGATTCCTCGGCAAGCGGATGGCGGAGGTCGTGCCGGCCGAGCTGGGCCGGCGGCTTGGCGGCTGGCTGGACGAGATCGATCGCGAGCGCGCGGTCGTGACGCACGAGTACGAGCTCGAGGTGGCCGGCGGCGTGAAGTGGTTCGAGGCGCGGCTCGTGCCGTTCGACGATGGCGGCGTGCTCATGTGGATCCGGGACGTGTCGGGCCGCCACGCCGCGCTCGAGCACCAGCGCCGGCTGATGGACGAGCTCGATCACCGCGTGAAGAACGCGCTCGCCGCGATCGCCGGCATCGCCGACGAGACCCTCGGCCGGGCGACCTCGCTGGCCGGCTTCGCCGAGGCCTTCCGCGGGCGCCTGCACACGATGGCGCGCGCCCACGAGACGCTGGCCCGCGGACGCTGGGAGGGTGCCGACCTCTCGGCGCTGGCCGGGAGCACCCTGGAGCCGTACCTGGAGGCCTTTCGCGGGCGCGTCAGCGTCGCGGGCTCGCCGCTCAGGATCCCAGGGCGCTGGGTGACACCGCTCGCGTTGGTGCTTCACGAGCTCGCGATGAACGCGCTACGGCACGGGGCGCTGGCGCGGGCGGGTGGGACGTTGCATCTCTCGTGGCGCGCCACCGAGGCGGCGGTGCTCGAGCTGGAGTGGCGCGAGACCAGCGACCTCGTGGGCTCTCCGGGACCTCGCGGCGCGGGCCTCGCGCTCATCGAGGACTTCGTGGCCCTCGAGCTCGACGGGCGGCTCGAGCTCGGATTCGAGGGCGGCCTCACCTGCCGCATCACGGTGCCCCGCAGCGTGCCGGCCGAGCCTGTCGCCGAGCACCCATCGGACTGGGAGATCTGACGTGGCCAAGCCTGCGGCACGGCTGCTGGTGATCGAGGACGAGGTGCTCCAGCTCCGCCTCCTGCGGAGGCTGCTCGCGTCGCTCGGTCACGAGGTCGTCGGCGAGGCGACCAGCGTGGCGGCGGGGCTCCCGCTGGCGCGCGAGGTCGAGGTCGACGCGGCGATCCTCGACGTGAACCTGCGCGGCGAGTCGAGCGCGCCGATCGCCGCCGAGCTGCGGGCGCGGGGGGTGCCGTTCGTGGTGATCACCGGGTACGCCCTCGACGACCGTGACCCTGGTGCCCTCGGCGCGGCGCCACGGCTCACCAAGCCGTTCCTGCCCGCCGAGCTCGGGCAGCTCCTCGAGCGCGTCCTCGGTCCGCGAACCGAGCCCGGGAGCTGAGCGGCCGGCGTCTCCGACGCGCGATGGAGCCGCCGCCGGCAGCGGGTCCGATCGGATCGCGCCGCCAACGTTCGCGATCGCATCGGGTCGGATCACCGGCCGACGACACGAGGGATCCTTCGCAGGGCGGATTCCTTGCTCCGCCGGGATCTCGCGGAGACCGGCGGATCGCCGGGGGCGCGGGGCCTCGCGCGTGATCGATCCGATGCTCGGAGGTCGCTCAGCTCCGCGCCAGACGCGCGATGAGCCTGAGGCCGACGTAGAGCAGCGGGTCGATGAGGCGCTCCGGCAGCGCGCTGAGCAGCGTGCGTCCGAGGTCGGGCCGCACCGAGTAGACGGCTCGCGGACGGCTCGCGGTGAGCGCCTCGTGGACCACCGCGGCGAGGACCGCGGGATCGTGCGCCTTGGCCTGCTCGCGCAGCGTCAGGTGCTTGAGCTGGGTGAGCAGCGCGCCGAAGTGGGTCGAGTCCGCGGCGAGGCGGTCGAAGCGCTCTCCGATCCCGTCCACCATCGAGGTGCGGAAGGGGCCGGGCTGGAGCTTGATCACCTTCACGCCCAGGAACATCAGCTCGCGCCTGAGCGAGTCGGTGTAGCCCTCGACCGCGTACTTGCTCGCGGTGTAGGCGCCCACGAACGGCATCGCGGTCTGCCAGCCCTGCTCGGAGCTCACGTCGACGATCCGCCCCTTGCGGGCGAGGACCAGCGGGAAGAGCGCCTTGTTGACGCGGAACGTGCCGAGCAGGTTGATCTCGACGGCGCGCCGGATCACGTCCTCGTCCATCTCGACGAGCGAGCCGATCGCCAGCACCCCGGCGAAGTTCACCACCGCGTCGAGGCCGTCGGTGAGCGCGCTCACCCGCTCCCGCGCCGCCGCGACGCTCGCCGGGCTCGTCACGTCGAGCGGGATGGCCTCGGTCCCGGGTGTGTCACGGACCAGGGCCGCGAGCGCGCCGGCGTCGAGGTCGGCGGCCAGCACGCGCCAGCCGTGGGCGGCGAGGTGGCGAGCGGTGGCGCCGCCGAGTCCTCCGCCTGCGCCGGTGACGAAGGCGATTCGGGCGCGGTCGGTCATGGGCTCCTCGTGGCGAATCGACGGGCGGCGCGCGAGTCTCTCTCGGAACGGCCGGGCCCCACGTTCCCTTGCCTTATAGCTTCACGTAGCTCCACTGGCAGGTCGCGACGGCCAGGTCGACGAAGCAGCGCACGCTCGCCGAAAGCTGGCGCGCCGACGGGTAGACGAGCTGGATCGGCAGCGGCGGCGGTTCGTGACCCGCGAGCACCACCCGCAGCTTGCCGGCGGCGACCGAGTCCGCGACCTGGTAGCCGAGCGCCATCGTCAGCCCGGCGCCGCGCTCGGCGAGGGTGATCGCCGCGTCGGCCGCGTTGGTCGCGAAGCGCGGCACCAACGCGACCCGCTCCTCGCGCCCGTCGCGCTCGAAGCGCCACTCGGCTGGCGTCGCGCCACTCGAGAAGTGGATGATCTCGTGGCGCGCGAGGTCGTGCGGGCGGCGCGGCACGCCGTGGCTCGCGAGGTACGCGGGCGAGGCGACGACCACCCGCCGGGTGGCACCGACGCGGCGCGCGACCAGGGTCGAGTCGTCGAGGTGCGCGATCCGCACCGCGACGTCGATCCCCTCCTCGACCAGGTTCTCCACCTGGTCCGAGAGCCGGAGCTCGCCGCGTACCCCCGGGTAGCGGGCGAGGAACGCGCACACCAGCGGCGCGACCTCGCGGCGGCCGAACAGCCGCGGCGCGGTGACCTTGAAGCGCCCGGTGGGCTCGGCGCGCTCGGCACGCGCCGTCCGCTCGGCCTCGTCGACGTCGCTCAGCACCCGCCGGGCCCGCTCCAGGTAGCGCGCGCCGGCGGGCGTCAGGGTGACCGAGCGCGTGGTGCGGTGGAGCAGGCGGATGGAGAGGTGCTCCTCGAGGCTCGCGACCAGACGGGTCACGGTCGAGGGCGACACGCCGAGGTGGCGCGCCGCGGGCGCGAAGCCGCGCCGCTCGGTGACCGCGACGAAGGCGGTCATGGCGTCGAGACGGTCCACGGTGAGTATTGCAGATCATGCAATGGTGTTCTGTCAAACGGACGGATTGTGCCAGGACTTCCGAGAGCGCAGGTTGTCCCCGCGGCGCCCACCACCCGGCGCCGGGGAGGACGACATGGCGAGCGAGCACGAGTTCCCGAGCGACGTCGCGTTCACGCCGGCGGTCAAGGCGGTCCAGCAGCGCCGCGGCTCCCGGGCGGTCTACGCCCGGATGGAGCGCGGCGGCGGCTGGCCGACCCGGATCGACGACGACCTGGCCGCCTTCGTCGCCGCCCAGACCAGCTTCTTCCTCGCCACCGCGAGCGCCTCCGGACAGCCGTACGTCCAGCACCGCGGCGGACCGCCGGGGTTCCTGCGTGTGCTCGACGAGCACACGCTCGGCTTCGCCGACTTTCGCGGCAACCGCCAGTACGTGAGCGTCGGCAACCTGAGCGAGAACCCCAAGCTGCAGCTCTTCCTGATCGACTACGCCCGCCCGAGCCGGGTCAAGATCTGGGGCGAGGGGCGCGTGGTGGAGGACGATCCGGCGCTCCTCGCCCGCCTCACACCCGAGAGCTACGACGCGAGGCCCGAGCAGGCGATCGTCGTCACCGTGAGCGCGTGGGACGCGAATTGCCCGCAGCACATCCCGCGGCGCTTCGAGGCGCTCGACGTGGAGCGCGCGCTCGCGGCGCGCGACGCGCGGATCGCCGCGCTGGAGGAGGAGCTCGGGCGCCTGAGGCCGGGCTGAGAGCGGCGGGCGGCGCGCGTTCGTGACGGCGGCGCGCCGCGGCGTGCGCGGGTGGTAGCCTGCGCCGCCCGCGCGCTCGCCGGTTCGCCGCCGCCATGGACACCGCTGCCTACCTGCTGCTGGTCGCGCCCCCCGCGCTCGCGAGCCTCGCCGCGCTGGCCGAGACGGCGCGCGGTCTTGCCCGGCTGCGCACCCTCGGCGACACGCCGGCGGCGCTCGAGCGCTGGCCGCGCGTGACGATCGTCTCACCGGCGTGCGACGAGGAACGCCACGTCGAGCGCTCGGTGCGGAGCAGCCTCGCCCTCGACTACCCCGACCTCCAGGTGGTGGTGGTCGACGACCGCTCGACCGACCGCACCGGCGCCATCGTCGACCGCCTGGCCGGCGAGGACCCGCGGGTCGTGGCCCGCCACGTGCGCGAGCTGCCGGAGGGCTGGCTCGGCAAGCTCAACGCGCTCCACCTCGGAGTGGAGGCGAGCGACGGCGAGTGGCTGCTCTTCATGGACGCCGACGTCCACCTGGCACCCGACGCGCTCCGGCGCGCGATCGGGGACGCCGAGCGCCACCGCCTCGACCTGCTGACGGTGGTGCCGACGATCGAGTCGGCCGGGCCACTCGCCCACGCGATCTTCGGGCTCTCGCTCGCGATCCTGAGCGTGGGCGGGCGCCTGCAGAAGGTCCGCGACCCACGCTCGCCGGCGGTGGCGGCGACCGGCGCCTTCATCCTGGTGCGGCGCGCCGCGCTGCTCGCGACCCCCGGCCTCACCTGGCTCAAGCTCGAGGTCGCCGACGACTTCGGGCTGTGTTTGCTGATCAAGTCCCACGGCGGGCGCTGCGAGATCGTCAACGCCCGTGGCGCGGTCACCCTCGAGTGGTACGCGAGCTTCCGCGAGATGGCGGTGGCGATGCAGAAGAACCTGTTCGCGATCCTGGGCCGGTTCTCGGTGGCGCGCTCGGCGGGGATCGCCGCGGCCTTCGCGTGGCTCGGGCTCGTGCCGCTCGCCGCGCTGGCGGCGGCGCCGCCGGAGCTGCGCGCGATCCCGCTGCTCGCGCTCGCCGCGCTGGTGGCGAACGTGGCGCTCGCGAGCCGCGTGACCGGCCGCCGCCGCAGCCGCGCGTGGCTCGCGCCGCTCGCGTGCCTCGCGATGAGCGCGATGGTGGTGCGCGCGGCGTGGGTCGGCTGGCGGGTCGGCGGGATCGCGTGGCGCGGCGTGCGCTACCCGGCGGCGCTGCTCGCGGCGAACCAGCGCGTCCGGGTGTGAGCGGGAATCCGCGGCGGCTCGGGGGTCAGCCGGGAGTGCAGC
This sequence comes from uncultured bacterium, assembly GCA_964392195.1. Lineage (GTDB taxonomy): Bacteria > JADJOY01 > JADJOY01 > JADJOY01 > JADJOY01 > JADJOY01. Next base: position 22,886 of record CAYMQR010000010.1, read on the forward strand.
CCACGTCCTTCAGGTCGGTGCCGAGGTTCCGCAGCACCTCGGCGATCCACGTCGCCCACGGCTCGCGGGCGCGGCGCGCGAACTCGGCGACGTCGGGGTCGGCGCTCGCCGCCTCCTCCATCCACGGCGCGGCCAGGTCGATCAGGCCCTCGGCGTTGCCGAGCCCCGGCACCTTGGTGGAGAGCCGGCGCACGCCCGGGCCCTCGGCCCAGCGATCGGCCGGGTCGTCGGTGGGCAGGAACGGCGCGAAGTCCGACCACGCCTCGATGAACGTCATCTGGCCGGCGTCGTTGAAGGTGAACTCCTCGTAGATCGGGCACGGGAGGCCTTCGTAGTCGAACACCATGTGGCAGCGGCCGAACGGCTGCACCTCGAAGAACCGGCACTCGATCTCGGCGATCCGGGTCGGGAAGAGCTTGAGCGCGATGTCGGTGAGCACCAGGCTCTCGTCGGTGTAGCCGGTGAGCAGGAGCCACGGCGGCCACTCCCAGCGCGCCACCAGCGGCGAGTAGCTGGGCTGGACGAACGGGCTCACCGACGAGTCGAGGGTGTCGAAGTAGGTCTCGCTCTGCTCGACGTAGTAGCTCGCGTCGCGGGTGGCGGTGAGGCAGGTCGAGGTGGCGCCGGGCTCGCCGGCCGCGACGCAGCCGGGACGCGGCGCCGGGCTGGTCGAGCCGTCGCCGCCGCAGCCGAGTGCCGTCGCGAGCGCGAGCATGCCCGCGCCCGCCGAGAGGCGAACGAGGAGAGCGACGCGCGGCAGGTGCGGGACCATCGTGCACCCGATGCTACGCATCGAAGAGCGCGCTTGGCATCTCGACGGTCAGGCCGTCGCTCGAGAGCAGGCGTTTCGCGAGCCCGGCGGTCTTCGGCAGCTCGTAGCCGAAGAAGTAACGGAAGGTGGCGAGCTTGCCCTCGTAGAAGAGCGCCTCGGACGGCGCGAGCGGGCCGCCACGCGCCCGCTCCGCGGCGATCGCCTGCTCGAGCCACTGCCACGCCACCGCGACCAGCCCGAAGAGCTCGAGGTAGAGCGTGGCGTCGGCGAGGAAGAGCTCGACCTGGCCGGCGAGGGCGAAGCCCGTGAGGTGCGCGGTCACGCGCTCGAGCTCGGCGAGGGTGGCGGTCAGCTCGTCGGAGGCGCCGCCGAGCGAGGGGTACGCACGGGCACGCTCGATCGTCGCGCGGACCTCCTCGGTGAAGAGCAGGAACGGCCGCCCGCCCATCATGACCACCTTGCGGCCCAGCAGGTCGAGGGCCTGGATGCCGGTGGTGCCCTCGTGGATGGCGTGGATGCGGATGTCGCGGTAGTGCTGCTCGAGGGGGAACTCGGCGCAGTAGCCGTAGCCGCCCAGGCACTGGAGACCCTGGCTGACCGCGAGGATCCCCATCTCCGAGGGGTAGGACTTCGCGACCGGCGTGAGCAGGCCGAGCAGCAGCGCCGCGCGCTCGCGCGCCTCGCCGTCCTCGAGGACGCGCTCGAGGTCGGCGTAGTGGGCTGCGCGCAGGATCACG
>CAYMQR010000011.1:0-24129 GCA_964392195.1 uncultured bacterium
CGCGGATCTCAAAGCACACCTGAGCGAGCACCTGCGCGAAGTGCGCAACGGCGAGAGCCTGATCGTCCTCGACCGTCGAACGCCGGTCGCCCGCGTCGTTCCCTTCGCAGCCGGTTCCGCGGCGCCTGCCGTGCGTCGTTCCAAGCGCGGCTACCCGTCGCTCGCCAAGGTGCCGCTGCCACCCGCCCTCCAGATCAGCGTCGATGTCGTCGATCTCCTCCTCGAGGAACGCCAAGGCGAGCGGTGATCGCGTACATCGACTCGTCGGTATTGCTGCGGATCGTGTTGCGCCAGCCCAACCGCCTGGCCGAGTGGCCACGCCTGACGCGCGGCGTATCGAGCGCGCTGCTGGTCACCGAATGCCTCAGAACGCTCGATCGGCTTCGCGTCCGCGCGGAGCTCAGCGCCCAGGCCATCGCGGTCCGTCGCGAGGCGGTGCATCGGCTCGCCGCCGAGCTCGATCTGATGGCCGTCGACGAGCTCGTGCTCGGGCGAGCGGCCCAACCGCTACCGGTTCCGCTCGGCACGCTGGACGCGATCCATCTCGCTTCGGCCCTGGCGTTCCGGGAAGGCGAGATCCCTGATTTGGTGCTCGCGACGCACGACCAGGCGCTCGGCCTCGCTGGACGCGCGAGCGGCCTCACCGTGATCGGCTGCTGAGGCTGGGCCGGCCCTCCGACCGAGCGACGGCTGGCGCCCGCCGGCGCGGGCGCTCTCCAGCCATCCGCCCGCAGGTGTAGCGGCGGGCGCGAGCACGCCGGGGTGCCGACACCATCGCGTCCGATCGGTCCCACTCCCGGGCGACCCCGCGGTCGCCCCTACGGTCGCGTGTGGCGTGCGGCCTTCTTCTTGTGCGGCTTGGGCTGCTTGGGGGGCAGCGCGGCGGCGAACTGGAACGCACGGGCGATCCACTCGGTGAGCTCGCGGGGATCGCGGCGCTCGGGCGCTTCGATCGTGACGTACTCGCGCATCGTCCGCCCCAGCACCACGAACGGCCCCGCGTCCGGCTCGGCGAGGAGCCGCTCGCGATCCACGGGCGAGAGCCGCATCAGGAAGCGCGTCTCGTGTACGCCGGCGAACATGTTGCCGTTCACGAACGCGCACGGGCACCCGAACATCGCCCGCCGCTCGATCCCCAGACCGCCCGGCAGGCACGAGTCGAAGAGCGCCACGTGCTCGGCAGTCACGCGTTTCCACTGGGACATCGATCCGCCTCCGTTCCTCACGACGCCATCTTCATCGGAGCGCCGACCGACGCGGGCTGCGCCGTGCCGTCGCAGCCGCGCAGGGCGACCCGACCATCACCCATCTGAATCACGGGGTCCGCAGGTCCATCGTGTACGCCCCGGTGAGCGCGAACGAGAAAGGCGGATAGCTGAACGGAAGCGAGGTCAGGCTCCCCGACAGGTGCAGGAGCTCGATCCTCGGCATACCTCCCGGCCCGTCCGGAAGCAGGGTGAGTACACCCGAGAGGGCGAGCGATCCATCTTGGTGCAGCACCGTGCCGCCCGCCGTGCCGGTCACGACCACGGGGAGCTCGACGAAGAACTCGCTGGTGGCGGGATCCAGGGTGACGACGGAAGACCGGCCCGTCGACGTGACCGCGAGATCGGCGAGGATGATCTTGAGCACCGGAAAGAACTGCACGCTGCTTCCGGAGAGATGCACCGCGTCCACCGTGAGCTTGTTGGTGACGGGCGTGATCGAAAGGGAGATCGAGCTCGCGGGTAGTACGGTGCTCGTCTTGGTGTCCGAGCCCGTGACCGAGACGTTCACCAGCGTCAGCGCGGCCTGCGAGGTCGCGCCGGTAATCGGCGAGACCGTCGTGGTGAACGCGGCACGCTCACACGCGTCTCCGATGCCGTCGCCGTCGTCATCGAGCTGATCCGCGTTCTGCCGAGCAGCACAGTTGTCGCAGAGGTCGCCGACACCGTCGCCGTCTTGATCGCCTTGGAGTGGATCCGCGAGCAGCGGACAGTCATCACTCCCGTCCAACACGGTGTCGTCGTCCGAATCCGCGTCGTTGCAGTCGGATCCGCCTCGCACCTCGGACGCGTCGTCCACGCCGTCGCGGTCGCCATCGCCCGGGACCAGCGAGTCGCGCCACAAGAGGAGGTGGTCACCGCCGGTGACCGCCACGATCTCGTCGAAGCCGTCACGGTCGAGATCGAGCGCGAGTGCTGCGCGAACGTCGTCTTGATCCGATGGTGCCGCGAGCCGTTGGCCCAGCGTGTATCCGGCGGCCGGATCGCCCGACAGGATCCGAACCGAGGCGTCGCCTCGGGAGGCCGCGATGAACGAGTGACGAGCCGAGCTCACCCATCCAGCACCCGCCACCTGTCCGAGATCGGTGCCGACGTCCACGGACATCGGCGTCAGCGTGCCGCTCTGGCTGGCGAGCACGGTGACTCGCCCCGCGCCGCTCGTGTCCGCGTCGCCGGCGACTGCGAAGTCTTCCCGTCCGTCGCCGTCGAGGTCCTGCCAGAGGAACGATCGCGGGTGCATCCCGCACGGAACGGGCTGCGAGGTCTCGAACGCCACCGCACTGGTCGAGAGCAGCACGTTACAGGAGCCGAGGTCGTAGTTCGCGACCACGACATCGTCGAACGCATCGCCGTTGATCCGCCCCACCTCGATCGCACGCACGTCCCCGGCGGTCGAGTAGATCTCGACCGGGCTTCCGTACTGTCCCAGCGCGACGGCCGGAAGCCTCACCACGCGGCCGGTGCCCGTCGGCGTGCCGGAGAGCGCGACCACCACGTCCGGCCCCAGCGGGTTGCCGAGGTTCACCAGACGCACGGCCGTGGGCGTCCCACCTGCAGCGATCGAGACGGGACCGGCGAACTGTCCACTCCCGTTGCCCCACCCGAAGAAGACGCTAATCGCATCGTGAGTCGCATCGGGATAGTAGATGAGCGGTTCCTGGAAACCGTCGCCCGCCGCGACCTCACCGCCGAGCATCGCGCCGGTCGCGAGCTCCGGCCCGAGCGTCAGCCCGCCGCTAGCGTTTCCGAAGAGGACGCGGATGGTGTCCGTGCCGCCCGGGTGGTGAAGAGCCACCGCGAGGTCGTCGTAGGCATCGCGGTCGAGGCGAGCCCGCGCGATCGAGAACGTCGCACCGGGCCCGGTGGCCACGCTCTGCGGCGCGCCGAAATGACCGGGCTCGCCGCGCAACACCACGACTCCCAGGTCGGTCCTACCGGAGGGCGAAAGCGGGACGCGATCGCTCGCCCCCATCAGGAAGCCATCCCCGCACGCGAGACCCGCATACAACCACGTCGGGTCGGGCCGATCCGGCCACTCGGGGAACGCGAACTTGCCGTCGGGACGGCTCGTGCCCTCGTATCCGAGGTTCCCCACGATCGCTCCGTCCACCGGCGTGCTGCCGCCTGGCGCGTCGACCTCGACCACGCCCTCGACCTTGCCGTTGGGATAGGCCGGCTCGGTGCTCGTGAAGTCGTGTGCGAGCGTTCCAGCCACGCGGATCGTCACCATGCCGAAGATCGGGATGTAGAAAGGGCCCTCGAAGGTCACCGGCGAGGCGCCGGAGAGCCGGAACGTGGTGGGACCGTTCGGCAGTGAACCGTTCACCTCCAGCCTCCCGGTCAACGTCACGGGCGCCTCGACCTCGGCCGAGTAGCCGAGCGCGGTGATGCTCAGCCGAAGCCGGAGTGATACGGAGACCGCGCCCGTCGACGGGTTCACTGGCGCGGATGCCGGCGCGGCCGATCGCACCTCGATGCCGGTCAGCGGAATGCCGAGCAAGATCACGTCGGATGCCACGAAATGGATGCTGCGGACCGTGAGCACGCCGGAATTCGTGTCGTAGGTGGTCGAGATCGCGCTCTCCGGCCGGATGTAGGTCACGCCGGCGAGCGAGAGGTTGTATTCGACCAACGTGGCGGTGAATCCGAGCTGGTTGACCGAGGCCGGCATCCCGAGCGTCGGCGCGAGATCCGAGTCCAGCTCCGCACCACTCGCATGCAGCGCGAGCGCGACGAAGAGGCCTGCGGCAACGGCCGCGACGCGTCCCACGCGGCGCCGCCGGACGGCGGGTACAGGGCGCAGTTCCTTCCCGATGCTCACGCCGAGCGCAGTTGCCATGAATTCCTCCACGTCCGCGCTCGGAGCACGCGCGGCCTCGTCCTCCGGGTGTCACTCCCGAGGGCGAGGTGGGTCAAGCGAAGGGACTACGCGCGGGCTCGCGGCGCGCGGCGGCGCCTGCCGATCGACAGCACCGCGCAGGCCACCACCCACGGCGAGAGTGCCGACCATGCGATCGGGTCGGACGGGGCCACCGCGCCACATTTGAGCTGATCGCAGACGTCGCCGGTCCCGTCGTGGTCGATGTCCGATTGGTCGGGATTGGCCTCGTTCACGCAGTTGTCGTTGACGTCGGGCACGCTGTCGGCGTCGGTGTCGAGGCCCATCTGAGCCGTCAGCGTGAGCGGCACTTCGCCGACGTCGACCGCGTGACTCGCCGGGCCCGCGTCCGACCACGACACGAACGAAAAGTACGTCGTGCCGTTCAAGGTCTGGGGCGATTGGACGGCCACCACGGGAGTGCCGCCGACGAGCTCTTGCTGCACCAGCGGCGCGGGACCGGTGGTGTTGCGGAGGGCGACGGAGTACCCGGCCGGCTGGGTCGCGACCGTGACCGCGACGTGTCGCGGGTCGATCTGGCGTGAAGCCTCGCCATGCGCGCCCATCGAGTCGTCGGCCGTGACTCGGAACACGAGCGAGGTCGGGTACTCGTGGTCGGGCACGGAGACCGTGCCGGAGTCGACTCCGTCGAGCGTCTCGAGGACGTGCTCGTGGCAGTCGCTCGGGCAGTGCAGGACGACGATGCTCCAGTGGAACGCCGATGCGGGAAGCGCCCCGTCCTGCTCGTCGGTGGCGGTGGCGCTGAACGAGACGAGATCACCTACCTTCCAGGTCGTACCGGCGCTCGGCGTCTCGATCGTGACCGACGGTGTGGTGTTCGCGGCCTCGATCACCTGGGTGGCGGTGGCGATCGCCCCGTGATCGTCCGACACCCGCAGCGTCACGGTATAGCTTCCGGGTACTCCGTACACGAACGTCGGCGCGACCGCGGTCGAGTCGTCGAGCGCGCCGTCCCCGTCGAGGTCCCAGGCGTACGAAAGTGTGTCGCCCTGGTCGGGATCACTGGACCCCTCAGCGGAAAAGTGGACGGTGAGCGGCACGGGGCCACTCGTCACGTCGGCGCCCAACACGGCGGTGGGCGGTTGGTCGGCACCGATGTACTTGACCTTGCGGATCGTCCCGCCCAGGTGGTCGACGTAGTAGACGTCACCCGAGGGCGCCACCTGCAGGTCGATCGGATTCGCTGCGCTGGCGACCAGCGTCTGGATCTGAGCCGAATCAGGCAGCCCGTTGGCCCCCTCGAGCATCGCCCAGATGCAGTTGCGAGTGAAATCCGCGAACAACATCGCTCCCTGGTACATCGCCGGGAACGAAGCGCCCGAGTGGAATGCCAGACCCGTGACGGAGGCTCCGTCGCCACCGCCACACTGGACCTGATCGGGCACGTTGCCGTGCTGATAGACGTAGTAAGCCGGCGTGACGAGCGCAGGGTTGTCGTAAAGGTTCTGACAGAGACTCAGACCGTAATACTTGTAGGCGCCGTTCTCGCTTGGCCCCTCGAAACAAGGCCACCCGAAGTTGGGAATCGGCGCCGACGTGGGCTGACTCAGGCGGTGGATCATCTCCCACATGCCGAACCCCACGTCGCCGAGCCAGATCTCCCCCGAGCCGGGCCGGACCGCGAGCCGGAACGGATTCTTGAGACCGTAGGCAACCACACGATCGTCCTCGCTCGAGGCGCCGCCGAAGAGCGGATTGTCCGGCAGCGCGCCGCCCGTGAGCGGATCGATCCTCAGCACCGCTCCGTCGAACGTGACCGGATCACCGGCCGTCTGTAGATCCTGCGCGCGAAGCGCGCCGCCTTCAGCGGTGGGAGGTGTCGGCGCGCCGCCGACACCCACCGGTGGATCGCCACACGGGTTGCTCGGCGTCGGGCTGCCCGGCGAGCCGCCGCCCTGTCCCCAGTCCACGAAGAAGAACGACGCGCCGTCTCCGGCGCTCACGTAGAGCGCACCGTCCTCACCGAACACCAGGTCGTCGACGGTGTGGCTTGGATACTGCTGGCACCAGTTGTCCTTCAGCAACACGGTGTTCGCGGTGGAGGTGCCTGAAGGCCCCATCGTGAAGCGGGACAGGCGACCGCTCACCACGCATCCATCGACCGTACCGCCGGGTGGACTGGCGCAGGTGTCGCCCCAGGTGGGAGCGGTCCCGCCCGGCGGGGCGTCGTAGACGTACAGCCCGTAGACGTAGGGGACCGTCGGGAACTCAGGATGGATCGCGAGGCCGATGAGACCACGGTCCCAATACGCATTCACCTCGTTCGAGATGTCGACGAACGTGGTCGGAGTGGGGTCGTCGACATCGTCGAAGACCTTGATGACGCCGCCCTTCTCCCCGACGAACACACGGCCGTCCGGCGCGAACCGGACCGCCGTCGGGTAGTCGAGGCCGGACCAGACGACGGATTCCTGGAACCCGGGCGCCGTGGTCGCCGCATGGCCGGACGCCGCGGCGCCGAGGGCTGTGATCAGGAACAGGAGAGCTGAATACCCCCGGAGGATCCCGTGCTTCATCGTCGCTTCACGGTGCGTAGGTCGCCAGAAGGTCGTACGTCGAGCCGTTGGCGGCGATCACTTGCTGGTAGGTCGTCCACAGGGGAGTCCTCGTCCGGACCTTGGTGTCGAAGTCGACCGAGTTCAGCCCGACCCCGTGCTGGAAGCCTAGGTAGATCTGGAACGGGTCGATGAAGCTCCAGTACATGTAGCCGAGCACGGGGATGCCTTCGTAGCGAGCTCGCTGCATGTTCGCGACGTTGCGGACCAGACCTGAGCTCCGCAAGGAATCGTCGAGGGAGAAGACCCCGTTCTCACCGACCATGATGGGCAGGTGGTAGCGCTCCCAGGTCTTTCGCACCGAAAGGTAGAGCGACGGCGGGTAGAGCTCCTGGCCGTTGTCCATCACCTCGGCGCCCGAGCCTGGGGCCGGATCGCCGAGCATGCCGCCGAAGAGTGCGGGGAAACCGCTGCCGTCGACGTAGTACCGCGTGTAGTTGGTGACCGTGATGTAGTCCAGCTTGTTCTGGAATTGCGGAAACACGACGTCGGTGACGCCGTCGAGGTTCTGGTCGAAGTTGCCGTTCGTCACCATGTCCTTGATCATCCAGTTCGCGAACCGCTCCCAGCGGTCGCGAGCCGCAACGTCGGCAGGATTGTTCGGATCCCTGGGCACCCACTCGTTCACGCTCGAGACGACGCTGACCATGGCCGCAGCCCCGTCCCCGTCGGCGTCCGCCGTGTCGTTGGCGTGGATCGCGGTGTAGCCGAGCGAGTGCGCCAGCGCGATGACCTGCATCGACTGGAGGATCTGACCCGAGTCGTTGATCACGCCTGGCGGGAACAGGCCCACGGCGTACGCGAGCAGTGCCATGAACTCGGGCTCGTTGAACGTCTGCCACCAGTCGACCGTCGCACCGAACTCCTGCGCCATCTTGATGGCGAACGTCTGGAAGGCATACGCGACCGCCGGGTTCTGCCACCCGTCGAGATCCGAGCCTGGGTTGATCGGCGAATTCACCCAGGTCGGCAAGCTGAAGTGATTGAGGCACGCGACCGGCCGGATGCCCTTGGCGATCAGCGAGTCGATCACCGCGTGGTAGTGCGCGATGGTGGTCGCATCGAAGGTGCTCGGGGTGGGCTGGATGCGGGACCATTCGAGCACGACCTTGTTCAGGTTCGCGCCCATCGCCTGGAGATCCTGGAAGTCGGTCTCGAACCGGTTGTAGTGGTCGGATCCCGATCCCTGAATCTGCCCGTTCACGACGTGGCCGAGCTGCTCCCACTCAGTCAGGTCGGCGTTCGCGAGTCCACCTTCCATCTCGTACGCCGAGCTTGCCGTGCCCCACCAGAACCCATCGTTCGCGTACTTGCCGCGGATCGCCGGGGTGACCGCGCCACCCTGAATCACCTCCTCGAAAGCCTTCGCGGCCAGCGTCACCCGACGGCTCTTGGTGGTGGGATCCACGGCGAGGAGACCGAAGCCGGGACTGTTCCCGGATGTCCACTCGAACGTGTCGAGGAGCGCCCACGCGAGATAGCCCTGGATGATCGCGCCCTGATCACGCGCCTGGAGAACCGCCTCGACGTTGTCGAGGATGTACTTCGTCTTCTGGACGTCGTTCGTGGTGAGCATGCCGTTTTCGGTGACGATCATCGGCATCACGTAACGTGACGCGAGCGTGAGGAGCAGCGTCTTCAGGCCCGCTGCGTCCGACTCCCAGCCGAGGTCGCTGCGCTCGCCGACGGGATCGGGGGCGGGCTGCGGGATTCCGGTGAGCCACGGCACCAGCGGCGGTATCCAGGCGAGGTCGCCGATCACGAAGCGGCCGTAGTAGTTCACGCCGATGAAATCGAGCTTGCTCTTCCACTCCGCGTGGAAGCCCTCAGCGGGCGTGGTGCCGACGTCGGTCGTGTCGCCGTCGCAGTTGAAGTCGAAGTTGCCGGTGGTCAGGGTGTCGAGGAACGACCACTCGTAGAAGTACTCCCACTTGCCGACCGCGGTCGCGTCGGCCGCGGAGTTCGGGTCGAGCGGGTCGTAGTGGAAGAAGTTGTGAGCGATCCCGGCCTGGTTCACGACACCGTCGTCGTCGGCGTCGGTGTGGTCGTTCGCCTTGATCGCGTCGTAGGAGCGGGCGATCGCCTGGATCAACATGGCCCGCGAGACGAGCGTCCCGGTCGTGTCCCATTGATGGGCCGGCGGGAACGCCCCGAACGTGTAACCGTTGGTGACGACCACCATCGGCTCGTTCATGATGATCCAGCGGTCCACCGTCGCGCCGAACTCGGTGGCCATGTGTGCCACGAAGCCGACGAAGGCGTCCACGGTGGCTTGCTCCGTCCAGCCGCCGAGGGTCGTGCCTCCGGCGGGGTTCTGCACCCACAAAGGGTTCGTGAAGTGGTGCAGGGTGACCACCGGCTCGATCCCGCGGCTGCGCAACGCGTCGATCACCGCGTGGTAGTGAGCGATCTCGGTCGCGCTGAAGACGCCCTGCTGGGGCTCGACCCGGCTCCACTCGATCGAGAGCCGGTGCGCGTTGTGACCGAGGTCCTTGGCGAGGTCGAAATCCGAGGCATAGCGGTTGTAGAAGTCCATCGCCTGTCCGGCCCGGTCACCGTTGGCGATCGCTCCCGGAACTTCCTCGAACTTGTACCAATCCGCGTTGGTGATGCCCCCTTCATGCTGATACGCCGCGGTGCCCGCCCCCCACAGCATCGGCGGGTAGACGGGCTGGCATGGGGTGGCCCCCATCAGCAACGAGCTGAGCGCGAGCACGAGGAGGGGCACCAGGCGCAGGCAGCGCGGCGTTCGAGACCCGCGAGCCGGGGGTGCCTGCGTTCGCTCAGTCTCGGAGCGGAAGCGAGTCGAGTTCATGCAACCTCACGGCGGATCGGCGAAGCACTGGGGACGTCTCGGAATCGGGGGGCGGCGATCGCAGGAGCGCAGAGGCCGCGATTTTCGACGATACCACCCGGTTCTTTTCAGCCGCAAACCGCCCGCGGGGTGAGCCGACCTCACCGACGGTCGCCGAGGACCGACCCCGAGCGTCGGCGCTGCGCTGCCGCCACCACGCCGCTGGTGATGCGGCGCGCGTCACGCCCGTCGCTGGCGAACTCCGTCCACCCGCCCCGCGCGGCTCACCAGTCGATCGCGCGCGAGATCGACATCAGCAAGCTCTCGGCGCCCGGGTTGTGATCGGCCAGGCCGCCGTTCGAGACGTGGAAGTAGCTGAGGCCCACCGAGGCCAGGTCGTGAACCGGGTGGCTCACCTCGACGCCGGTCCGGAACACCATCGTCGAGCCGAGGTCCTCCGACGCGTCGGGCTTGAAGCCGGCGAGCGCGATGCTGGGCGTCACGAAGATCTCGTCGCCGACCACCGGCAGCTCCGCGAGGACGCCGCCGTAACCGAGCACCGCTCCATGGGTGGTGGCGAGGAGGCCCAGGAACGGCTTCACCAGCCACAGCCCCAGCCCCGCCCGGTACTCGGCGGCGAACGCGGTGCGGGTGTCGTGGGTCTCGATCTCGCCGCGCCTGAAGTCGAACGCGCCCACGCTCATGACCAGCTCGGAGGGCAGCTCGTCCGCCCTCGACACGCCCGCGCTCCCGGCCAACGCCAGGGCCAGCAGCGACAGCACACGACCGGCGCCAGCGAGGCGTGAGGGTTTCACGAGCGTTCCGTTCGGGCGGCGAGGAGGCCGCGTCTCTACCACGGGGGGACGCCCGGCGCCATCGCGGCGGGCCGCCCGCGCCGCGGGGGCTCACGGGAGCGCGAGCGGCGCGTCGAGCGCCGTGGCGCCCGCGACCGTCAGCGCCCAGCCGTCGTCGAGCCTCCACCAGCCGGACCAGCGCCGCGTGCCCGACTCCTCGGCGACCTCGAAGCGCTCCCACGCGCTCCCCGGCAAGCGCGGCGCCGCCGGGGCGCGCAGCTCCAGCCCGCGAGCCGCCACCGGCCGATCGTCACCGATCGCCTTGAGCGCGCTCTCCTTCGCGCTCCACGCGAGCGTCACCCAGGTGGCGCGCGACGTGGAGTCCGCGAGCGCCTCGAGCCACGCCAGCTCGCGGCCGATCAGGAACCCCGCCTCGCTGCGCGCGCCGCGCGCCGGTGAGCCGACGCGCTCGAGGTCGCAGCCGATCGCGCGCCGGAGTGGTGCCACCACGCACAGCGCGCGCCGGGCGGTGTGCGAGATCGAGATCTCGAGCGGCAGCCGCAGCGGCCCGGACCAGGCGCTCGGCGCGCCGCCCCGCGTGGTGCGGATCTCCACCTCGCGCGCCTCGAGCCTGGGCTCGTCGAGGGCGCCCGCGACCGCGACCTTCGCCGCGTACCGGCCGAGGCGCCAGTCCGCGATCCGCTTGCGGACCCGGAAGCGCGCGAGCTGCTCGCGCTCCCGCGCCGTCAGCCACGCGTCGCCGACCGGCACCTCGTCGGCGCGCGAGATCCGGTAACGGACCGGGGAGGCCATGCGGTGCTGGGAGCTGGCGCCGCGCGCGACGCCCGGGCGCGGCGCCGCGCACCATCGCGGCTCGCGCGCGCCGGATCAAGCGCCCTCTACCGCGGCGGCGCGGCGGCGCCGGGCACCTCGAAAAGACATCGGGCGGGTCCGGTGCGGGACCGGATCCGCCCGATGGCGCCGCATGCCCCCTCCGCCACGCGGCGACTTCGACGGGAGAAGAAAGCGATCAGAAGTTCACGCCGACGTAGCCGCCCGCGCTCAGGTAGCTGGTGTCCGTCATCTCGGCCTCACCGAGGCTCCAGGTGTAGCGGACGTCCATACCCACCGACATCAGCTTGTGGATCTTGTAGTCGATGCCACCGCCGAACACGAGACCGAGGTCGAGGTAGGTGGTGTTGTTGGTGGGCGGCGACGGCACCAGGAACGCGAGCCCGATCGGGATGATGAAGGGCTGCAGGTCGCACGACGAGTTGAACTTCACCTTCGGCGACACCGCGACCTCGAGCTGCGTCACGTTCACCACGTGCAGCGCCGGCGCGCCGAGGAGCGCGCTCGCGGTCTGCACGACGCTCTCGTTCGAGAACTTCGAGTACTCGACGAAGATCTCGCCGACGATCGTGGCGTCGCCCGGCATCCAGCTCATGTCGGGGCCGGCCCACATCGCGAGGTTGAGCGCCGCCGCCACACCGAAACCTCCCTTGCCGTCGTTCGAGGGACCGGCGCCGAGCCCGGAGACCGAGTCGGTGAACACCTCGCCGCCGCGATCGCTCGAGAGCGCCGAGTAGGCACCGCGGAAGATCACCGAACCGTGCCCCGCCCCGCCGCGCGAGCCTTGGTCGCACGCCGTGCAGGGCGCGCTCTCTTCCGCGCGCGCCGTGCTCCACGCGCCCATGGCCACCGTCAGCGCGACCGCCGCGCACGTGGCGAAACCCATCCCCTTGAAGCCGCGTGACACCATTTGCCCCTCCCTGGTGGACTCCGCCGCGGACGAGCCGCCGCGGGTCGTTTCGTGTCGCGAACGATTGGTCTCGGCGCGAAGCACGACGCCAGCGCCCAGCTCGGCGCGCGGCCTGCCCGCACCCGGGCGGCGCGACGCTTCACGCCTCGTGCCGGGCAAGGCGCTGTGTCGAGAAGTCACAGAGAAATGGGACGAATTCGATCGACGAGCACGACCCGGCGGGGCGATCGGCACGCCGCGGGCGCGGCGACGCGCGCCCGCCCGCGCTCGAGCACCGCGATCGGTACCGTGGGCACCCGGAAACCGGCGCCCACGAGGCGCGCACGTTACGCCCCCGTCACCCGCCGCGCTGCCCCGGGTGCGCGGTCGTCACGTACTCGGAACCGCGCCGCGCGAGTCAGGCCGGCCGCGCGGGCTCGCTCGGCGCAGCGAGCGACATCTCGTGGCAGGGAGCCGCCGCGTCGCCCGAGAGCAGCGCCGGCAGCGGTCGCGCGACGAGCATCGCCGCGCCGATGGCGAGCACCACCGCGAGCACCCGTGACCACGACTGCCGATCGACCCCCGCGAGCTGGCGCGTCACCCACGCCGCGCCGAACAGCGCGACCCCGCTCAGCGCCGCGAACGCCACCATCGTGACCGCACCGCCGAGCGGCGACCCCGCGGTGGCCGCGAGGCCCACCGCGGCGGCGAGCGCGCCGCACGGCAGGAGCGCGGTCGCGGCGCCGAACAGCGCGGGCTCGCGAGGCAGCCGCGCCGCCACGCGCTCGAACAGCGACGGCGCGCTCGCCACGCCGACGCCTTGGGTCGCGCGGACCACCGCGCGCGCTGGCCGGCCGCGTTGCCACGAGCGGATCGCCGCCACGGCGAGCGCCGCGGCCAGCGACCACGAGATGAGCGCGGCGCCCCACCGGCCCGCGATCAGGGTGGCGGCGCCGCCGCCGATCGCGCCGGCGAGCCCGCCGATCGCGCCGTAGCTCACCAACCGGCCGAGCTGGTAGCGCCACAGCGCCGTGGCGCTCGGTCCGGGACCGCCCACGCGCGAGCACGCGAACCCGGCGAGCGGGCCGCACATGGCGCCGCAGTGCGGGATGCTCGCCAGCCCCGCGGCCGCGCCGGCGAGGAGCGCCTCGGGGATCACGACCCGTGCTCCTCGCGTCGCTCGCCGGGTTTGCCGTCGTGCCCGCCCTCGCCGTGGTGGCGCTCGCCCTCGGCGTGGCGGGGCGCGAGGAACGGCGCGGTCAGCTCCCGGCGCTCGCCATCCACGCCTTCCATGCTTGCGGTCAGCTTGACCTGGGCGTGCTCGCGCACCTCGGCGAGCGGCGCGGTCACGATGATCGGCACGTTGGTGCTGGCGAGCGACGCCAGCGGCACCGACGGCAGCGGGATCAGGTACTCGAAGCCGTCGCCGACCTCCGCCTTCAGCACCAGCGTTGCCGGCTGCGGCGACTTGTTGACCAGATGGATGGTGAACGTGTTGCGGACCACGTCGCCGTCCACCACGAACGGCGGCCCCTGAGCGCGCAGCAGGTTGGCCTCGAACTGGGTGCGGCTCGCGAACGAGACGGTGGCGACGATCAGCCCGACGACCCCGAGCACCGCGTAGAGCGCCAGCCGCGGGCGCCAGAAGCGGCGCGGCTCGCCGTCGAGCCCGGCCTGCGAGTCGTAGCGGATCAGGCCACGGGGGCGATCGAGCTTGTCCATGATCTCGTCGCACGCGTCGATGCACGCGGCGCAACCGATGCACTCGAGCTGCAAGCCCTGCCGGATGTCGATGGCCGTCGGGCACACCACGATGCAGCGCTTGCAGTCGACGCAGTCGCCGGCGCCTTCCTTGCCCGCCTTGCCACGCGGCTCGCCGCGCTTCAGGTCGTAGCCGATGATGATCGAGTCCTTGTCGGTGAGCACCGACTGGAGCCGGCCGTACGGGCACACGATCAGGCACAGCTGCTCGCGGAACCACGCGAAGTTCAGGTACATCAGGATCGAGATGCCGGCCATCCAGCCGAACGCCTCGGGATGCTCGGCGGGGCTCAGCCGGACCCACCGGAAGAGCTGATCCAGCGACGTGAAGTAACTCAGGAAGATGTGCGCGACGAGCAGCGAGAGCGCCGCGAACAGCGCGTGCTTGAGCAGCTTGCGCCACACCTTGTCGAAGGTGAGCGGACCGGCGTTGCGGCGGATGCGCTGCTCGCGCGGGCCCTCGATCCAGCGCTCGACGCGCCGGTAGAAGCCTTCGAGGAAGACCGTCTGCGGGCAGGCGTAGCCGCACCAGATCCGCCCCCACAGCGCGGTCATCGCGATGAGCGCGAAGCCGACGCCCGACACCAGGAAGAAGACCAGCCACGCGTCCTGCGCGTTGAAGGTCTCGCCGAACAGGTAGAAGCGGCGGCGTTCGATGTCGAGGAACACCGCCGGGTGGCCGCCGATGGTGATCCACGGCAGCGCGGCGTAGATCGCGATCAGGACGGCGAAGACGACCCAGCGCAGGTTGGTGAAGCGCCCCGAGACGTCGGCCGGGTGGACGAACTTGCGGCTGCCGTCCTGCTGGAGCGAGCCCTGCTTCTCTCCCAGTACCGCGAGATCCGACGACGCCATGACACCGGGTTCCTTCTCACGGCCCGTGCGTGAGAGGCGGCCGCCGGCGATCGGCCGGCGAGCCGCGAATGGCGCGGGGACGACCCGCGCGCCGGAGGGATTGGGCGCCGAACGCACGCCCAGGAGCGAGCATCGTAACCCTCAGCCACCTGCCTTCGGCTCCGCCGGCCAGGGGTCGCCCTGCGGCGCCTTGCCCGGGACGTTGGTGTTGCGGAGCGTGAGGACGTACGCGACGACCTTCTGCACGCCCTGCTTGCCGAGGGGCCCTTCCCACCCCGGCATCCCGGCGGTGAGCACGCCCTTGGTCACGGTGTCCAGGATGCTGGTGGGCGCACCGCCGTGGATCCAGAATTTGTCGGTCAGGTTGGGGCCGATCTTGCCCTGGCCCTGGGCGTCGTGACAGGCGACGCAGAAGGTCGTGAAGGTGGTCTTGCCGGCCTCCACGACCGCCGGGTCCTCCGACATCGCGAGCAGCGCGTCGTCGGTGATCGCCGGCGCCGCGGCCTCGCTGGCCTGGATCTTGGCCAGGTCCACCTCGAGCTGCTTGCGCGGCGTCGGGGAGACCTCGAACTCGTGGTAGTAGAACCAGTATCCGACCGCGAAAAGGACCGTCGCGAAGAAGATCCCGAGCCACCAGTTGGGCAGCGCGTTGTCCGCCTCCTCGATCCCGTCGTATTCGTGGACGATCTCGCCTTGAATGGCGTCCTTGCGTTTGGCTTCAGTCATCGTCGGCCTCCAGGGGAAGACGCGCCACGGCCTCGAGCTCGACCGGCCGGGTGAAGAGCGTTCGGATGGACACGGCGGCGAACACGGTCATGAAGATCACGAGCGCCGCGATCGCGAAGCTCAGGAACGGGCTCTTCGCGAAGTGCTCGCTGGCGAGCAAGCTCAGCATCACCCACCTCCCGCCGGCGCGGCGGCCGTGAGCTCCGCCGTCCGAGGCGCCTCGGGAACGCGCCCGAGCCGCTGCAGGTAGGCGATCAACGCGGTCATCTGGCTGTCCGGCGCGACGTCCGCGCCGGTCTCGCGCTTGAGGCCCGCGGCGATCTTCTCGGCGGCGGCCTTGGCCGCGTCCTGCGCGCCGGCCACGTCACCGTCGCTGTACGGCACGCCCAGCGTCTTCATCGCCTTCACCTTGGTGGCCGTCTTGCCGAAGTCCACCTTGCTCGACGCGAGGAACGCGTAGGGCGGCATGTTCGAGCCCGGCGTGATCGAGCGCGGATCCACCATGTGCTGGTAGTGCCAGACGTTCGAGCGCATCCCGCCCTCGTGGGCGAGGTCGGGACCCGTGCGCTTCGAGCCCCACTGGAACGGATGGTCGAAGATCGAGTCGTCGATCGTGGAGGCCTTGCCGTAGCGCTGCACCTCCCACGTGAAGGTCCGCACCATCTGCGAGTGGCAGACGTAGCAGCCTTCCTGGATGAACACGTCGCGCCCCTCGAGCTCGAGGGGGCTGTACGGCTTGTTGGCCGAGGTCGCCAGGCCGGCGTGGCTGGTGAGCACCGTCGGCACGATCTCGGCGACGCCGCCCGCGATCACCGCGAGCACCACCACCACCGTGAACGGCAGCGCGCGCCCCTCGATGACGTGGTGCCAGCTCGCCGCGCCACCACCGACGCGCGCCCTCTTGAAGCCCATCGCGCCGACGATCGAGAGGCCGAGCGTCACGACGATCACGCCCACGCTCACCGCCGGCGGCAGGAACGCGACCGAGCACGCGAGCACGGTCACGACGATGCTGAGCAGCACGGGCTTGCCGAGGATCACGGCGATCCAGCTCGGCTCACCGGCGGCGCTCTGCTCGGACGCCACCTCGACGGTCGTGTCGACCGGCGCGCCGTCCTTCGCCGTCATCCAGATGTTCCACGCGCACAGCACGAAGCCGGTCAGGTAGAGCGCGCCGCCGACGATGCGCGTGTAGTACATGGGCCGGAGCGCCATGAGCGTCTCGACGAAGCTCGGGTACATGAGCCCGCCGCCCTCGGCCTGCGCGCGCCACATCAGGCCCTGGGTGATGCCGGAGATCCACATCGACGTCATGTAGAGCAGGATGCCGAACGTGCCGAGGTAGAAGTGCCAGTTGGCCGCCGACACCGAGTGCAGCTTCTTGGTGCCCCACAGGCGCGGAGCCAGCCAGTAGAACATTCCGGCCGCGAGGAAGCCGTTCCAGCCGAGCGCGCCGGAGTGGACGTGGCCGATGATCCAGTCGGTGTAGTGGGCGAGACCGTTGACGCTCTTCACGCTGAGCAGCGGCCCCTCGAAGGTGGACATGCCGTAGAACGTGACCGACGCGGCGAAGAACTTGAGCACCGGATCATTGCGCAGCTTCTCCCAGCCGCCGCGCAGCGTGAGCAGGCCGTTGATCATGCCGCCCCAGCTCGGTGCCCACAGCATGACGCTGAAGATCATGCCCAGCGTCTGCGCCCAGTCGGGCAGCGCGGTGTAGAGCAGGTGGTGCGGACCGGCCCAGATGTAGAGGAAGACCAGCGACCAGAAGTGGATCACCGACAGCCGGTACGAATACACCGGCCGCTCGGCCGCCTTGGGCACGAAGTAGTACATGATGCCGAGCATCGGAGTGGTCAGGAAGAACGCCACCGCGTTGTGCCCGTACCACCACTGCACCAGCGCGTCCTGCACGCCGCCCCAGACCGAGTAGCTCTTTAGCGCGCCGATCGGCAACGCGAGGCTGTTGGTGATGTGCAGCACCGCGATCGTGATGATCGTCGCGATGTAGAACCACAACGCCACGTAGAGGTGCTTCTCGTTGCGCTTGGCCAGCGTCCAGAAGAAGTTGACGGCGAATACCACCCACACCAGCGTGATCGCGACGTCGATCGGCCACTCGAGCTCCGCGTACTCCTTGCTCGTGGTGATGCCGAGCGGCAGCGTCAGCGCGGCCGCGACGATGATCAGCTGCCACGCCCAGAAGTGGATCTTGGAGAGAAGATCCGAGCCCATGCGGGCCTTGAGGAGCCGCTGGGTCGAGTAGTACACGCCCGCGAACATCATGTTGCCGACGAACGCGAAGATCACCGCGTTGGTGTGCAGCGGGCGCAGCCGGCCGAAGTTCAGGAACGGCGGGATGTTCACCTGCCAGAACGCGAGCTGGAGCGCGACGAGCACGCCCACCAGCATCCCGACCAGGCCCCACCCGATGGAGGCCGTCATGAACCATCGGACGATCTGATCGTCGTAGGTCACTTTGGTCTTGTTCATGCGTTTCGCCCCTTTCCTCCCTGCGTTCCCATGTCGACTCCCGCTGACATCGAAGGCCTGTCGTTCGCTGTGGCCGCGGCGACCGCGGCGGATGGCTCGAGCGTCGTGAGCTCGTCGTCGTCGAGCGGCAGGAGCGCCAGGCGGTCCGCGTGGTCGAGGGTGCGCTGGCGCACCGTCCACGCGAAGAACAGCACCGCCCCCAGCGCCATGCTGAGGCTCACCGCGATGAGCAGGATCAGGACCTCCACGTGGCGCTCCTCGGTCCCAGCGACGCGGCGGTGGCCGCCACGATCGCGATCGAGCTCAGCGGCATCAGCACCGCCGCGAGCCAGGGCTTCATCAGCCCCGCCCACGCCAGCGCCACCGCGAGCACGTTGTAGGTGAGCGCCCACGCCAGGTTGCGGCGCAGCACGTAGCGCAGCCGCCGCGCGGCGAGCAGCGCGCTTCTCAGCGGCGCGAGCCCGGCGGTGGTGAAGTAGAAGTCCGAGCGCGCCGCCATGAACGGGCGGTCGACCGCCGGCGTGCCGGAGCACCACGCGCTCGCCACCGCGAGGCTGTCGTTGATGCCGTCGCCCACCATCAGCGTGTCGTGGCGGTCGTGGGCGGCGAGCCACTCCGCCTTGCCGTCGGGGCTCAGGTCGCCGAGCGCGCGCTCGCGCGGCACGCCGAGCGCGCGCGCCAGCTCGTCGACGCGCGCCTGCGCGTCGCCGCTCAGGATCCAGGTCTCGAAGCCGCCCGCGCCGAAGCGCTCGATCTCGGCGCCTGCGTCGCGGCGCAGCTCCTCGTCGGTGCGGATCGTGGCGAGGGTGCGCCGATCGATGCCGAACACCAGCTCGGCGCCGGCAGGCGCGTCGGACGCCGCCCAGCGCGCCGCGCCGAGCCGCACCGACCGGCCGTCCACGCGCGCTTCCAGGCCGAGCCCGGGGTGCTCCGCGACCTCGAGCCGGCGCGCGAGCACGGCGCCACGCGCTTCCAGATGGCGGCGCACCGCCGCGCTCTTGGGGTGGCTGCTGGTGGCGACGAGGTCGAAGAGCAGCTGGCGCTCGGCGGCCGGGAGTGCCTCGAGCGCGGCGCCGTCCACCACCCGCAGGTGGCCGGTGGTGAGCGTGCCGGTCTTGTCGAACACCACGCGCCGCACGTCGATCGCGCGATCGAGGAAGCTCGACGCGCGGACGAACAAGCCCGCGCGCCTGAGCCCCGCCTGCACCAGCTCGTAGGCGAGCGGCGAGGCGATGCCGAAGGCGCACGGACAGGTCACCACCAGCACCGCGGTGGTGACCTCGAAGGCGCGCAGCGCGTCGTGCGTCCAGAACCACCAGCCGGCGAGCCCGGCGAGCGCGGCCACCAGCACGCCCACGACCCACCCCGACGCGACGCGCTGCCACCACGGCGTCGAGCGCGCGACGTCCGCGAGGCGCTCGCGAGGCGTCGAGAGCAGCCGCACGATCGGCGAATCCGCGAACCCCGTGGCGGCGCGCATCGAGATGGCGGCCGAGCCCGCGTTGAAGCTGCCGGCCGGCACCAGGCTGCCCTCGGTGAAGGCGCGTGGCTCGCTCTCGCCGTTGATCCAGTCGAGGGTCAGCGTCGCGGAGCCGCCCAGCACGGTCGCGTCGATGGGCACCAGGTCTCCCGGCGCCACCAGCAGCTCGTCGCCCGCCTGCACGGCGCGGCACTCGACGAGCTCGACGCGGCCGTCGCGCACACGCCGCGTGAGCAACCCGTCGACGCCGTCGTCGGCCAGGAGCTCGCGGCGGTTGCGCTCGAGCACCCGCTCCTGCAACCAGCGCCCGAGCACCATGAGCGCGATGAAGACCGCCACCGTGTCGAGGTAGTTGGCGGTGCCGCCGGCGAAGAAATACGACGCCATCGAGCCCGCGTAGGCGAGCACGATGCCGAGCGCGATCGGGGTGTCGAGGTGGAGCACGCCGGCGGCGAGCGCGCGCCACGCCGAGCGGATGAACACCGTGCCGCCGATCGCGAGCGAGAGCGTCGCGATCACGGCGTTGGCGCCGGTGAGCATCGCGTGCACTGGCCCCTCGGTGAGGCCGAGGTGGAGCGCGAAGCCGAAGATCATCGCGTTGGCGGCGAGCGCGACGCAGATCCCCGCGCGCACCAGCATCGCGTCGGCGCTCGAGCGCACGTCCTTGAGCGGCGGCCCGAAGCGGTAGCCGAAGCGCTCGATCGCCGCCACCCACTCGCCGAGCCCGAAGCCCGGCTCCACCGTGAGATCGACGCGGCCGAGCGCCGGGTTCACCAGCGCGCGCACGCCGTGCGGCTGGCGGCGGAAGAGCTCCTCGATCAGCCACACGCACGCCGAGCAGTGGATGCCCTGGACGTCGAGGGCGATCGAGCACGTGCCGCTCGCGCCCGCGAGCTGCTCGGCGAGGGGCTCGAGCCACTTGCGGTCGCGGCCCTCGATCGCCGCCTCGGCCACCGGGCGCCCGGCGCCGCCACGCAGCTTGTAGTAGCGCCCCAGCCCCTCGGTGCGGATCAGCCGGTGCACCGCGCGGCAGCCCGCGCAGCAGAAGCCGTCGGTGTCGGCCGACGAGAGCGGCAGACCGCAGTGGAGGCAGCCCTCGGTGGCGACCTCACGCGGCGCTTGCGCGGTAGCGAGTCGGTCCGCGGCCAGGGCCGCGACGGCGGTGGATGAGACGGTCATCGGGGACACGGCGGGCGTAGTTCGGGCGTGCCGAAGGCCAGCCGTAGGGCAAGCGACGTGCCACCGCCCGGCGAATGTGGGGCCGCACACGATGACCGTCGACGGCTGCGCTGAAATGCCGCGGCACCGCGCGATTCTCCGCGAGGCGCGGCCCACCGCGCCCGATTGGGCGCGCCGAGCCCGGCCCTGGTCCGTCACCGGGCGAAGCCCCGAATTCGAACCAAAGCGGCCCCGCGTTACGCGGACGTAACCGGGGACCTCTTCACGAACCGGCGCAAACCGATCGGACGTTCAATGCAGCACGAACGCCGCACCGACCACGTGGGTCGGGGCGGCGTTGATGATACCGCGTCGAAACAGGACCGGACCGCGTACAGCGATCGGCCGGATCGGCGCCGCGAAGCTGGCGCGAATCGCCGGCCCGGCAGGCGCCGGGCCCTCCAGGAGGTGGGGCGGGGGTCTGGAACAGGACCCCCCGGGGCTATTTCCCGGCCTTACCGAGCTGGCGGACGTAGGCGACGATGTTGTTGATGTCGTCGTCGGAGAGCGCGGCGCCCCACGCGGCCATGAGCGGCGACTTGCCCACCGCGGCGCCACCTTCCTTGATGACCTTGAAGATGTCCGCGTCCTTGGTGTTCTTCTGCCACTCCTTGTCGGCGTAGTTCCGGGGCTTCGGGTTGAGGGCCGCGCCGCCGGGGCCGTCGCCCTGACCCGTCGGACCGTGGCAGGTCGCGCAGAAGAGGTCGTACTTCGCCTTGCCGGCGGCGGCGTCGCCCGCGGCCAGAGCGGTGGCCGAGCTACCGAGCAGCAACGCACCCGAAACGATCGCGATCACGCGCTTCATGATGTCCTCTCCTCGAACGGCGGGGGTCGATCCTCTCGGATAGCACGCCCACGCGCGGCCTCCAATTCGTCCGCGAAGACCGCGCCTGCGGCCGATCGCCGCACCCCGGTGGCGTGTGACCGAGGTCACCGGGCCGGCGTCAAGCCCGGTTGCTCGCCGAGCAGCGCCCGGCGGATGGCGGGAAACGGCGCGCCGCCGAGCGCCAGGAAGCGGTCGTGGAAGTCGCGCAGCCGGAACCGCTCGCCCTCGCGGGCGCGCAGCTCCTCGCGCAGCTCGAGGATCAGGTGCTTGCCGAGGGTGTAGGAGAGGTAGGTCGGGTCGTAGGTGCCGCGCACCGCCTCGTCGCGGGCGGCGGGCCCGTCCACGAACGCGACCGCGCGCATCCGGTCGGCGCACTCGTCCACGCTCATGCCCCGCGCGTGGATGCCGACCGCGCACAAGAGCCGCTGGTCGCGGATCAGCGACTCGACGAGCTGCGCCACGTGGTAGCGCGGGTCGCGGCGCACGAAGCCCTCCTCCCACATGAGCTGCTCGGTGTAGTGGGCCCAGCCCTCGCCCACGAGCTGGTGCCAGAAGCTCTTGAGCACCCGCGACGGGATCGCGCGGCGGTGCAGCCCGTCGACGAAGTGCCCCGGATAGAGCTCGTGGGTGGTGATCACCATCAGGTCCCAGGTGCTCGGCAGGTACGCGCGCTGCTCGGCCGTGCTCCAGCGCGGATCGGGCGGCGAGATCAGGTAGAAGCTCGACATCGTCTCGGGCTCGAACGGCCCCGCGCCGTCGAGCATCGCCGACGCCGTGCGCGCATAAGGCGGTGCCTCGCGGACCTCGGCCAGCGCCTTGCCCGGCAGGCCCATGAGGTCGTGCTCGAGGATGAAGCGCCGCGCCTCGGCCGACTGGCGGCGCGCCTCCACGAGGACGTCGAGCGGCTTCACTCCCAGCACCTCGGCCACCACCTCGGCGAGCGGCCTCGCCGGATCGATCTCGCGCGCCGCGGCGACGAGCTCGTCGGCGTCGCGCGCGACCGCGTCGCGCGCGAGGCGCTCGAGGTCGTCGAGGCGGACGTCCACGCCCTCGTAGACCGAGATCACCCGCTCGAGCCCGGCGGCGCCGAGCACGTGGCTCTGGTCGGCTCGCGCCTGACGGGCGACCAGGAACGCGCGCTGCTCCTCGAGCGCACGCGCGAGGGTGGTTAGGGCGTCGTCGAGCTCGGCGCGCAGGCCAGGCTCGGTGATGGGAGCGAGCGCGGTCCGCAGGTCACCGCTCAGGAACTCGAGCTGCCCCTCGATCTCGAAGATCGCGATGGTGAGCCAGGGCGCGGGGAGGTGCTCCTCCAGGTTGGCGCGCGCCGCGGCGAGGTACCCTGGCGCGGCCCGCGCCAGCGCCACGATCGCGCGGGCGCGCTCCGCGAGCGGCGCGTAGTCGCGCGTCAGGTAGCGGTCGAGCTCCAGGTCGCCGTCGTAGAAGATCGGGTTGCGCCACGGCGAGCGCAGCTCGGTCAGCGTGTGGAGGTCGCCGCGGATCGTGAGCAGCAGCGTCTCGCGCTCGAGCTGGTGGACGGTGCTCAGCTCGCGCGGATCGAACGCCTCGAAGGTGGTGAGCGCGGTGCGCAGCCGCCTGACCTCGGCCGCCAGGCCCGCCGACGAGACGTCGCCGAGCTTACCGTCGTAGTCGTGATACCCGAGCGAAACGGCCAGCGACGGGTTGGCGTCGAGATGGGCACCGAGGAACCCCTCGGATGCCGCCGCAAAGCGCGCGTCGTCGCCTCCCTCGGCGCCGCGGAGCGCGCCGCCCGGAAGCCGCGAGCAGCCCACGGCGAGCGCCGCCAGGAGCGCGATCCGACGCAGGTTTCGCGCGCGCGGCCAAGGCCGGCGCGGTGCCACGGACGGCCTGGGCGGCCGCTCGGCGGTGGCGCGTGAAGAGGCAGTCGCGGATCTAGGCACGGTTCTAGCTCTGAAGATGGCTGGCTGAAGGTGGAGTATCCGCGATCCGGCCTGTCGGTTCGAAGCCCCGCATCGCGGCGCGAGGAAAGGGGGGATGGACGATCGGCTCCACCCTACGACGCCGTTCCGGCGCTGGGGAAGGCATCGCCAGCCGGAGACACCGCTCCGGCGCAGCCGTTGCCGGCGGGAAGGAGGACCGCGATGAAACGCGATTTCAAGGTGGCGATGGGCGGTCTGGAGGAGCGCGTACGGGAAGGCCTTCACGAGCTGGAGGGCCGTGGTGAGAAGGCCCGCAAGGCCGTCGAGCGCTTCGTCGGCAAGGCGAAACGCGAAGTGAAGCGCGAGGTGAAGTCGAGCAAGCGCACCCTCGAGGGTGAGCTGCACAAGACCACCGCGTACGTGCGCGACATGGTCGACGAGGCGGTGAAGGGCTCGATCGAGAAGATCTGGGCGCCCACCAAGCGCGCGATCGACGAGAGCCAGAAGCGCCTCGACCGGCTCGAGAGGAAGATGGAGGCCATGGCTCGTCCGGCGCCGCGCAAGCGCGCCGCCGCCAAGCCACGCGCCCGCACCGCGAAGCGCGCCACCGTTCGCCGGTGACGAGCGACGGGGCGACCGCGACGGTCGCCCCGTGATCCGGTGATGTGGAGAAGTCGGGGCCGCCGGCGAAGCGGCGGCCCTCGAGGCTCGCTCGGATGCCGAGCGAGCAGGCGTCGCGGGGAGTCCCTCGCGACGCCCGCCCGTCAGTTCACTTGCAGGACTTCTTGCCCGCCACCGTCTGGCAGGTGCCCGAGCAGCACTCG
>CAYMQR010000012.1:0-23198 GCA_964392195.1 uncultured bacterium
CTTCCGCATCAACGTGATCCCGTTCCACGTCCCGCCGCTGCGCGAGCGCGCCGCCGACGTGGCGGCGCTGGTCGAGCACTTCATCGGCCTGAGCGTCGAGGAGGACGTCACGCAGACCCGCAAGCAGCTCGATCCCGAGGCGATGGAGCTGCTGCTCGGCTACCCGTGGCCGGGCAACATCCGCGAGCTCAAGAACGTGGTCGACCGCATCCTGATCCTGGTGCCGGGCGAGCGCGTGACCGCCGAGGACGTGCGCATGTGCCTGCCGTCGCCGCCGCGCACCGAGGAGGGCGGCGACGCGCCCGTCGGCCACGATCGCTCGCTGCGCGGGCTGGTCAACGACTTCGAGCGGCGGGCGATCGTCGCGCGGCTCGCCGAGATGCACGGCAACGTCACCCGCACCGCCGACGATCTCGGCCTCGAGCGCAGCCACCTCTACAAGAAGATGCGCCAGCTCGGGATCGCGCGCGACTGACCGCGGCGGCACCGCCGCGCGGCCGTGGCGCGCGCAAGCCGAGCCCCCCGGCGGCGCGAAACGCCGGTTGAGACCGCGTGGTCCCCCGGCCACGCCCCGTGTCCGTCCCGACACACCGGCGCGCTGCCGAGCTCGCCGCCCCGGGGCGCCGAGCGCCCGCGGCGGTCCGTCCGAGAACCCCGTTCTGCGCGGAAAATCGCCGGGCGAACGGCTGCTCGCGGCAGGGCCGTGGCGAAAAAAAGCGCGGCACGGGGCTTGCGGCCGAGCCGACACGGGAGTAAAAGGGCGCACCTCGACGATTCAACCAGCGGTTCACTTCCGGAGATCGGCATCATGCAAGCGTTGGTTCTGGTGATCGCGTTCGCGGGTTCGGTGGCTCTCGGCATCGCGATGACGGCGGCGGCCCTCGAGCTCACCCTCGGCGCGATCGAGACCCGCGAGCGCTGAGCCGTACCGCGCTCCGCCGGCGCGCCTCGCGCCGGCGTCGGTTCGTCGAATCTCCTCTCCGCTCCTCGACCTCGCCCTGGCTGGTCCACCGCCGCGTCGCTCGCGGCGGTCGCGTAGCACCGCGCGCCGGGGCTCGGTCACGAGTGTCAGGCGCGTGCTAGCGTGGGCGCCATGAGGCGGCGGGTGACGCTCGCGGTGTGCGCGCTGGTGGCGTTCGCGAGCGCCACCGGAAGTGCCCAGACGCCGGGCGCGAGCGGCGACCCGAGCCGACGCCTCGCCCAGTCGCTGGCGGCCCAGGTGCGCGCCGTCCTCGACGCCCGCCGCGAGGCGTTGCCGCTCCTGGTGGTGGCGCCGGTCGCCGATCCCACCGGCACGCTCGCCGGGGGCGCCAAGCGTGCCCACGGGGCGCTGGTGCTCGAGCTCGCGAAGGTGCCGTCGATGCGGATCTCCACCACGGAGCCGGGCGCCGCGACCGACGACGCCTGGGTGCTCGCGACCACCCTCGACGTCACCCGCGAGGCGGCGGTGCTCACCGGGCGCCTCGGGCCGCGCGGCGCGTCGTCGTCGCAGCAGCAGGCGTTCCTCGCCGCGCTGCCGGCGAGTCCCGCGGTGGTCGCGGCGCTGGCGCGCGCCGGTGGCGCGCCCGGGAAGGTGACGGCGCGCTTCACGTCCGCGGGCGAGGTCGACGGGCCGGCGCGCGCGGCCACGTCCGCGCAGCTCCGTGGCGCCGCGGCGGACGAGCTGGTGGTGGTGGGCGACGTCACCACCCGCGCCCTGGCGCTCGAGGACGGCGCCTTCCACGAGAGCCTCGCCGTGGCGCAGCCGCGCCCGGACAGCACCAGCGCCGCGACGCCGTCCCGGGATCCGCGCGCGGGAGTGGTCGCGCTCGCGCGCGGCGCCGGGCCGGCGGACCTGTGGATCCGGGGCCCGCGCGGCCCCGCCTTCGTGTGGCGCGCGGAGGGCGCGGTGGTGAACGTGCTCCGCCGCGCCGACGACGTGCCGCTCGCCGCGTGGCCGAGCGGAGGCGCGCTCCTCGGCAGGCTCGCGCGCGGTACCAACGTGTTCGAGCGGCTCGCGGTCGCCGCGGGCCCGAACGAGCCGGCGCGCGAGCTCGAGGGTCATGGCGGCGAGTCTGCGCTCGAGGCGTCGATCGGCGACGGCTGGCTCGCGGTCGAGGACCCGAGCGGCGTGCTCGCCGTCGAGCCCGCGGGACGGCCCGCCGAGCGCGTCGTGGTGGGGCGCTTCGGCTCGGCGATCGCGGTGCTGGACGGCCATGCCGACCAGGGCGTATGGGTGCTCGGCGACCGCGACGACGGCGCCACGCTGGTCGTGACCCGCGTCCTCGCGAACGACGTCGACGAGGTGTGGCGCGGCGCGGCGCCGTTCCGCCTCTGCGCGCTGGTGCCGGGCCGCTTCACCGGGAGGGAGCGGCCGGAGCTGGCGGCGATCGGCTGCGAGGCGCGCGCGGCGCTCGCGCTGGTCACGATCGAGGAGGAGCCGTGAGCGTACGCGCGGCCACGCGGCTTTGGGTCGCGGGGCTCGGGGTGGCGCTCGCCCTGCGCCCGGATCCGGCGCACGGGGCGGAGCGGCCGCGCTTCGGGGGTGTCCTGGTGGTGGCGGGCCGGGAAGCGCCGGGGCCGAGCCTCGATCCGCTCGAGCTCGGCGGTGGCGCGCTCTCCGGCACGCTCTCGCGAGCGCTCTACGACACGCTCTTCCGCCCCGGCCCGGACCAGCGCGCGGTGCCGTGGCTGGTGAGCGAGTCGGCGCCCGACGCCGAGCTCAAGAGCTGGGACCTGACGCTCAAGCCGGGGCTCGAGTTCCACGACGGCCGCCCGCTCTCCGCGGGTGACGTCGCGTTCTCGCTCGAGCGCTTCTTCGCGTCGCCGGTCTCGCGCGGGGGGTGCTTCGCACCGGAGGCGGCGCGAGTCGCCAGGCTGACCGAGATCGCGCGGCTCAAGGTCCGCATCGAGCTCGACTCGGGCTGCCCGAGCTTGCCCGACGTGCTCGCCGATCCACGCGCGGCGATCGTGCCGGCGGTCGTCCCGCAGCCCGGCGTGGTGCCACCGCCGGTGGGCGGAATCGGCTCGGGGCCGTTCCGGCTGGCGTCCGAGCAGCCCGGCGAGTGGGTGCTGGAGGCCAACGATGCATCGAGCGCCGGGCGGCCCTTCCTCGATCGCGTCAGCGTGCGGCGCGTGGCGGTCGCGAGCGAGGTCGAGACCGCGCTTCGCATCGGCGCGATCGATCTCGCCGTCGGCCGCACCCGCGGCGGCGCGGTGGGCGCGCGCTTCCGCGCGGGTGGCGAGGACACCGTGTTCCTGGTGCTGTCGCGGTCGGTCGCGCCCTTCGACTCGCCGCCCGTGCGGCGAGCCGTCGCCGCGGCGGTCGACCGGCCGTCGATCGCGACGGTGATGCTGAGCGGTCACGCCCGCGTGGCGTGCTCGGCGCTACCGGAGTCACGCGCCGCCTATCGCTCGCTGCTCGCGGTCCCCGCGCGCGACGGCGCCGCCGCGCTCGGTGGTGAGCGCCGCGCGGGGCTCGCGCTCGGGCTCGCGCGCGACGACGCGGAGCTGGTGGCGATCGCGGACCGGGTGCAGGCCGACCTCCAGGAGGCGGGGCTCTCGTTGCGCGTGGTGGCCGTCGACGAGCGGGACGGCGCCGCACGGCTCGCCGACGGCCAGCTCGCCGCGTGGCTCACCAGCCGCTCGTTCCAGGACGGCGCCACCGCGGACGCGCTGGCCCGGGCCATGGCGAGCCTGCGGCCACCGGCATCGATCGGAGCGCTCGGATTCGCGGCCGCCGCGAGCCGCGCCCGCGGGCTGGACGGCGCGCTGCGCGAGGCGCTCGCCGCCGAGCGCGCGCTCGCCGACGACGCGGTGTGGATCCCGCTCGTCCACCGCGACCTGGGAGTCGAGACCGCGCCCGGCGTCGAGGCGAGCGACGTCTGCGGTGACGGCGCGGTGCGCCTCGAGTCGGTGTGGCGGCGGCCCGCCGCCGCAGGGGGCGCCACCCTCGCGGGGCCGGCGCGGGCGGAGGGCCGCTGACGTGCGCTTCCGCGTTCGCCTGCTGCTCGGCTTCCTGCTGGTGGTGCTGCCCAACGGCGCGGCCGCGTGGTTCATCCACCACATCGTGGTGGCGCGGATCGAGGAGGAGTACGCGGCGCGGCTCGGGTCGATCGGCGATGCCCTCACCGGCGAGCTCGCCGAGCTGGTGGCGGACGTGCGCGCGCGGGTCGAGCAGAGCGCCCAGGACTCGTCGGTGCGCGAGCTGCTCGTCGAGATGAACCGCGGCCAGGTCGACGAGCGCACCGCCATCGAGCGCGCCCGCCCGACCGCCGCGCGCGCCAGCCTCGCCGCGTTCAAGATCCTCGACGCGGGCGGGAGGATCCTGTCGAGCGCCCATCGCCCGGCGAGCTTCGGCTACCGCGACGCGGTCGGTCTCGATCTCGAGAAGCTGGGCGGCGAGCCGCGGCTGGTGCGCGAGGCGTTCCCCAACGAGGACAAGCTGGTGCTGGCGAGCGCGCGCCGCGTCACGGTGGGCTCGGCGAGCGTGGTACTGGTGGGCGGCAAGGTCGTGGACGAGGCGCTTCTCGACACCATCCGCCGCCGCATCGGCGCGACCAAGCTCGAGTTCGCGGGCGCGAGCGGCAAGCCGCGGCGCGCCTCGACGATCGCCGCGGAGCTGCCGGGCCTCACCGAGGCGACGCGCGTGAAGCTGGTCGCCGAGCTCTCCCGGACCCGCATCGACGAGCTCGAGCGCGACCTCCTGCAGGTGTTCACCGCCCTCGCGCTGGGCGCGCTGGCGCTCGCGGTCGGCCTCGGCGGAGTCCTCGCCGCCAGCGTCACGCGACCCGTCGAGCTGCTCGCGGAGCGCGCGCGCGCGGTCGGACGCGGCGAGCGCTCGGTCACCCTCGACATCCAGGCACCCGGCGAGATCGGCGAGCTGGTCACCGCGTTCAACGGCATGGTCGAGGGCCTGCGCAAGGCCGAGGCGCAGATCGTCCAGAACGAGCGGCTCGCCGCGTGGCAGGAGATCGCGCGCCGCATGGCGCACGAGATCAAGAACGCGCTGTTCCCGATCCAGCTCACGATCCAGACCCTGAGCCGCCTCAAGCGCCGCTCCGACCCGCAGTTCGAGCAGGCGTTCGACGAGGGAAGCCAGACCATCCTCGACGAGGTCGAGGGGCTCTCGAAGCTGGTCGGCGAGTTCTCGCGTTTCGCGCGCATGCCCAAGCCCCGGCCCGAGCCGGTCGACCTCGCCGAGCTCGCGCACGCGGTGCTGACGCTGGTGGCGAAGCCCCACGAGAAGGTGGTGAGCGAGCTGCGCGTCGAGCCGGGTACGCCGCAGGCGCTCTGTGACCGCGAGATGGCGCGGCGCGCGATCACCAACCTGGTCGGCAACGCGATCGAGGCGCTCGGCGAGTCGGGTGGGCGGATCGAGGTGGTGGTGGCGCCGGCGCAGCTCGAGGAGGAGGCCGCGGTGAGCCTCGAGGTCCGCGACTCCGGCCCGGGCCTCCCCGCCGACGGTCAGACCAAGCTCTTCGAGCCCTACTTCACCACCAAGGAAAAGGGGACCGGGCTCGGACTCTCGATCGTGCACCGCATCGCCACCGAGCACCGCGGGCGGGTCGAGGCCGAATCCGCGCCGGGCGGCGGGGCGCTCTTCCGCGTGGTGTTCCCGGCGGTCGGCTCGGCGCGCGCACGCGCGCTGCTCATGGACTCCGCGTACACGCCCGCGCCGGTGTGAGCGCCGGCCCGGTCCGGCGCGCGTCGGCCGCGCCTCCCACGCCTGGTTTGCCTCCCTCGATTTTCTTCCAGTAAATCGTCCAACCGACGGGCTGGTCCTGCGGTGCCACGAACGGCGTCGCCCCGGCCGGCGTGACCGTCGCGGCGCGTGCCTCGCGAGAGCCCCTCCTCCAGCGAGCGAGCGTCGATCCATCCACCGGGCGCGAGGGAGAGGTAGCGTCGTGAAGATCCTGGTCACCGGAGGCGCCGGCTTCATCGCCTCGCACGTCGTCGATCGCTTCATCGCCGACGGCCACGAGGTCGTGGTCGTCGACAACCTCGCCACCGGGTTCCGCGAGAACGTCAACCCGAAGGCCAAGTTCTACGAGCTCGACATCCGCGACCCGAAGATCGAGCAGGTGTTCCGCGACGAGAGGCCGGACGTGGTCGACCACCACGCGGCGCAGATGGACGTGCGCCGCTCGGTCCGCGAGCCGCTCTACGACGCCGAGGTCAACGTCCTCGGCACGCTGCGGCTGATCGAGCTCTCGCGCGAGGTCGGCGTCAAGCGCTGGATCTACATCTCGACCGGCGGCGCCGTGTACGGCGAGCCCAAGAGCATGCCGGTGCGCGAGGATCACCCCATCGAGCCGCTCTCGCCGTACGGCGCCACCAAGCACACCCCCGAGCACTACCTGTTCATCTACCGCGCGCTCCACGGGCTCGAGTCGGTGGTGCTGCGCTACGCGAACATCTACGGTCCGCGCCAGTCGCCCCACGGCGAGGCGGGCGTGATCGCGATCTTCTCCGAGCGCATGTTGCAGGGCCAGCCGTGCACGCTGTTCGGCGACGGCTCGAAGACCCGCGACTACGTGTTCATCGAGGACGTGGTGCGGGCCAACGTGGCGGCGCTCGGCCAGGGTGACGGTGGCATCTTCAACATCGGCACCGGGCGTCCCACCTCCGACTTCGAGATCTTCGACCTGGTGCGCAAGGCGCTCGGCAAGGCGGAGCTCGAGCCGATCTACGGCGAGAAGCGGCCCGGCGAGATCGACCACATCTACCTCGCCAACGACCGCGCCCGCGAAGGGCTCGGCTGGTCGCCGCAGGTCTCGCTCGAGGAGGGCGTGCGCCGCTCGACGGCGTTCTACCGCGAGAAGCTGGCGCGGCTCGGCAAGATCGCAGGCTGACGGCGCGGGGCGCGCGGCGTGGCGGAGCGCTTTCCGATCGACCGCCACTTCGCGCTCGCCGAGCACGCCGGACCCGACAAGCGGCTCTCGCTCGCCGAGAGCGTGCGCCGCTTCGTGCGCCCCGGGATGGCGCTCGAGCTGGCGGTCACGCTCGCGCGGCCGAACGCCTGGATCCACGAGCTGCTGCGCGCCTTCCGCGGCGAGCACCCGGGCTTCACGCTCGTCACGCTGACGCTCAGCGCGAACGCCTCGCTGCTCGTCCACGCCGGGCTCGCCACGCGCGCGATCACCACGTTCTGCGGCGATTCCTTCCCGGCGCCGGCGCCGAACGGGGCGCTCAGGCGGGCCATCCGCGCGGGGCGGCTCGCGGTCGAGAACTGGTCGATCGCGACGCTCCCGCTGCGCCTCGAGGCGGCCGCGATGGGCGTGCCCGAGCTGCCGACCCGCTCGCTCCTCGGCAGCACGATGGCCGAGGAGAACGCGCACGCCTTCGTCGAGCGTGACGGCGTGGGCTGGGTGAAGGCGCTCGCGCCGGACCTGACGCTGGTGCACGCGCTCGCCGCGGATCGCTCCGGCAACGCGATCCTGCCCGCGCCGCGCGGCGAGGGCGTCGTGGGGGCGTTCGCCGCGCGCGAGGGCGTGCTGGTGAGCGCCGAGCGGATCGTCTCGACCGAGTGGATCCGGCGCCACAGCCACCTGGGCTTCCTGCCGGGCCAGTGGGTGAGGGCGGTGGCGGAGGCGCCGCTCGGAGCGCACCCGGCGCCGCTGTGGAGCGCGGGCTGCGAGGTGGAAGGCTACGCCGACGACTACGCGATGCTGAGCGAGCTCCACGACGCGGTGGCGAGCGAGCGGGACGCCGACGACTGGCTCCGCGAGTGGGTCTTCGACGTCGGCGGCCACGCGGGCTACGTGGCGAAGCTGGGCGGCGAGCGGATCGCGCGGCTGCGCGGGCGGAACCGCGCCGACGCCTGGCGCGACGAGGTGGCCGAGCACCGCGACCTCACCGACGGCCGCGCGGCGCCCTGGCCCGCGACACCGGTCGAGCGCCAGGTGGTCGAGGCGGCGCGCTGGATCGAGCGCCACGCCGCGGACGAGGGCGCGGGCTCGATCCTCGCCGGGATCGGCAACGCCAACCTCGCCGCCTGGCTCGCCGGCAGGCGGCTCGCGGCGCGAGGGCTCGACGTGGCGCTCATGGCCGAGCTCGGCCTCTACGGCTACGAGCCGCGCCCGTTCGACCCGGTGGTCTTCAGCATGCGCAACCTGGCGACGGCGACCTGGCTCACCGAGGTGCGGACGCTGATGTCGATGGTGCTGCCGAACGCGCGCCGTCCGTGCATCGGCTCGATCGGCGCCGCCGAGGTCGGACGGTTCGGCGAGCTCAACACCACGCGGCTCGCAGACGGCACGCCGATCACCGGCTCGGGCGGCGGCAACGACATCGCGAGCGCCGCGCGCGCCGTGGTGGTGACGGCCAGCCTCGCGCCGGGACGGTTTCGCGACACCGTCGGCTACGTCACCAGCCCCGGCTCACGGGTGCGCGCGGTGGTCACCGAGCGCGGCACGTTCGTGAAGGAGGCGGGTCGGTGCGAGCTCGCGCTCGCCACCTGGCTGCCCGTCGACGGAGGCGCCTCCGAGGCCGATCACGTCCGCGAGATCCGCGCCCGGGTGGGCTGGGATCTCGCGGTCGGGCCCGATCTCGAACGCGCCCCCGAGCCCACCGCAGACGAGCTCGCGGTGCTGCGGATCTTCGACCCCGAGCGCCTCTTTCTGGGCCCCGAATCCCCCTGAAAACGGCCCCCGAAGAGGCCATTTCGTGGGCGGAACGCACGAAATCGGCCTGTGGAGCTTTAGCTTTACACAAACTGTGGAGCAGATGCTTTACAGTTTTGTAGAGCAAGTGCTTTACAGATGGGCCGAGCCACGACCGGCTCGTCGCGGCGCGGGGACCGCGCCTCCGGCGCGCCGCCGAGGCGCGATCAGGGCAACGTGACGAGCTGCGCGGTGCCGGCGTGCTTGACGGTCAGCACCTGCGAACCCGCGTCCCAGGTGTAGCCGGAGGAAACCACCGACAGGTCGGCGACCGGCGGTACGGCGACGCCGTTCGAGGTGACGGTGCTCGGCGCGGCGACGAGCCTGAGGCGGTCGGTGCCGGCGAGCCGCGTGGCGTAGCTCACCGACGACGCGCCGTAGCTGATCGCCGTCACCACGCTGCTCGACTCGAGGAGGTGGTTCTCGTCGCCGGGCGCCAGGTCGGGCCGCCGCGCGAGCCACTCGAGCGTCATCCACAGCGGGATGAACTCCTGCTCGTACCAGGAGATCGGGTAGACCCTGGCGCCGCCGTTGGCGTCGCGGATCACGGTGTAGCTGCGGCCATCGGCCTGCTGCGACGAGTTCGCGACGTTGGCGGCCTCGGCGGCGTGCTGGATCCGGTAGGCGTCGCCGGTGGCGGTGCCGAGGGCGTGGCCGGCGAGCGCCCACTGGATCGTGGCCGAGGCGGTCGCGGCCTGCTGGCCGCCGATCGTGAAGCTGGTCTGCTCGCCGATCGACGGGATGAGCGGCACGTAGGGGCCGGAGGTGATGAGGAACGTCGACTCGATCCAGTCGAACACGCCGTCGGCGAGGGTGAGGTAGCCGGGGTCCTCGCCCGAGCGCGCGACCAGCTCGCGCACCACCTCGTGGGCGTCGAAGTTGACCTTGCTGGTGGGGTCGCTCACGTCCTCGTAGAAGCCGCTCCAATCCTGCGTGACCACCGGGTGCGCCAGGATCCACGCCCAGCTCGCGTCCGCGGCGGTGTCGTAGCTCGCGTCGCCGCCCAGCGCGCGCAGGTGGCGGAAGAGCCGGTAGAAGGCGATCTGGTTGCTCGTGTAGTCGACGTACACCGCGCCGCTCGACGGGATCACCTTGAAGGGTAGCGAGCCGTCGCCGCGCTGGTGGGCCTTCAGGGTGCTCGCGATCGTGGTGGCCGCGGCGAGGTAGCTCGCGGTGCCGGTGGCCTCGTGGAGCGTGAGCAGCGCCTCGGCGAACATCGCCGCCTTGTCGAGCTCGATGGACGGGCCGTCGGGGAACACGTCGGGATCGAGCGCGCCGAAGACACCGTTGGCGGTGGTCGAGTAGGGGAAGCCTTCGTACACGTCACCGGGCGGCGTGCGGTGCGCGAGCACCCAGTCGGCGAACTGGATGGCGCGGTCCTTCGCCGCGGCTTCGCCGCTGTAGACGTGGAACGCGAGGAAGGCGCGGATCGCGACCGCGGCGGTGAACGCCGGGTAGCTCGCGACGAACAGCTGATCGGGCGCCGAGCAGTACGGCAGCGCCGTCTGGTCGCAGATCGCGTACGAGTAGAAGTAGGGCGGGATCGGTTGGCCGTTCTCGGTGAGGATCGTGCCGAAGCCCACGTCCGACTCGAGGAACGCCGCGAGCCGGCGCACGTAGTCGTCGAACGGCTGTGCCGGGTTCGGCAACCCGACGTAGGTGCACTGGAGGGCGCCGCCGAGGGGGATCGCGAGCGCGATCACCAGCAGCGCGACCGCGCGGTGTGGGAGCCGGAGGCGGCGGATCACGATCCCAGTATACGGAACCACCGCCGTGCGCCGCGCGCTCCCGGCACCGGGTTCAGCGCGCGAGCAGGGTCCGCACGAACCCCGGGCGGATCGCGCCGAACACCCGCGCGCCGAGCACGAAGAGCACCACCGCCGCGGGGTGGGTCCAGAACGGGTGGTGGGTGCGGAAGAGCCACAGGAACGCGGCGGTGAGGAGCGCGGCGAGGATCGCGCGCAGCGTGTCGCCCGAGAGGCGCACCGGGTAGAGCCGGTCGCGCACGTAGCGCACGTGCAGCCACGCCAGCACCGAGCCGGACACCAGCGACGCGATGGCGGCCCCCTCGGCGCCCCACACCGGGATCAGCGCCAGGTTCACCGCGAGGTTGGTGAGGACGCCGGTGCCGACCAGCTTCACGTCGTCTCGCTGCCGGTCGGCGGCGAGCATCGCGTGGCCCAGCAGCGTGTCGGCCGCGTACGGGATCAGCGCCCAGGGCAGGATCGCGAGCACCGGCACGGTGGCGGCGAACGCCTCGCCGTAGAGGACCGAGACGATCGCGTGGGCCCCCAGGCTCATCACCAGCACGATCGGCAGCACCGCGACCAGCAGCGCACCGAGGGACGAGTTGGTGAGCGGCGCCTCGCTCCCCTCCTGCTGGTGCCGCATCCGCGACAGCACCGGGTAGACCACCGAGGAGGCCGTGGACGGCACCAGGCACGCCACGTCGAAGAGCCGGTAGCCGGCGGTGTAGATCCCCACGTCGCCGCGCGGGCGCAGCAGCGAGAGCACGATCATGTCGCCCTTGAAGAAGAGCGCCACCAGCACGTAGAGCGCGGCGAAGGTCGGCAGCCCGCGGCCGAGCTGGCGGATCGTCGCCGGCAGCGCGCTCTCGTCCATCGCCGGCAGCCGCCCCCGCATCAGCCACAGCGTGGTGGCGAAGCCGATGAGCCGCGACGCGAGGTACGTCCACGCGAGCGCCACCAGCCCGTGGCCGAGCCACAGCACGGCGAGGCTGACCACGCACCGGAACACGTTCTCGACGGAGGTGACGATCACGCACGCCTCGCCCTCGCCGCGCGACACGAAGAGCCCCTCGCCGAGCTGCGAGAGCGCGCCCGGCAGCAGCGAGAGACCCACCAGGTCGAGGGCGTGGACGAGCTCGGCGTCGTAGTGCAGCAGCCGCGCCGCCGCCGCGAGCGCGCACGCGAACACCGCCGCGGCGGGCATGGCCACCGCGAGTGCCGCGTCGAAGAGCAGCTTGGCGTCGTGGGGGCGCCGTCCCAGCTCGCGCGGCAGCACGTAGGTGAGCCCGAGCGCCGACGAGGTCTGGAACACGTACGCGAGCACCACCATGAGCCCGTAGCTGCCGAGCCCGTCGGGACCGAGCGCGCGCGCGATCGCCACGTTGAGCACGAACGCGAGCAGCAGGATCGCGATCCGAGTCGCGAACAGGATCACCGTGTTGCGCAACATGCGGGCGGACGGGTTGCCGGCGCTCATCGGTCAGCTCACACCCGGCCCGAAGCGCAGCGTCTCTTCGAGCGTGAAGACGAGGTCGTAGCGGTAGAAGGCCAGGTAGACGATGGCGACGGCGCAGCCCACGGTCAAGGCGGCGTGGAGCCAGCGGACGCGTCCGCGCGGCGCGCGCGTCAGGAGGCACAGGTTCGAGAGCGCGAGCACGAGCGCGGTGGCGCCGCCGATCCACCAGATCGGCCGATGGATGCCCGGGCTGGTGCGGAACGACACCATCACCAGGAGCGCCCACGCGGGCGCCAGGACGGCGAGCTCGCGCAACGCGTTGGAGAGCAGCGCGCCGTCGATCCGCGCCCAGCGCGTCGCGCCCGCCACCCACGCCGCCCACGCCACCACCAGGACGATCCCCAGCCACGCGATCCGCTGGCGCGCGCGGTGGGCGAGGGCGCGTTTGGCGCTCTGCTCGCCGAGCGCCGCCGAGCCGCCGAAGTCGGCGAGCTTCCGGTACCACGCGGCCGCCTCGGTGAAGCGGCCCTCGGCGAAGAAGGTGGCGCCGGTTTCCAGCACCGCGGTGGCCGCCGCCGGCTGGCCGGCGAAGCGCGTTCGCATCTCGGCGAGGACCGCGAGCGCTCCCTCGTGGTCGCCGCCCGAGCGCAGCTCGATCGCGAGCATCCGCATCGCCGTGTCGGCGAACGGGAACGACGGATGCTCGCGGACGAGCGTTCTCAGCAGCGTCGCGCGCTCGCCGCGGCCGACCAGGTCCGGCCGCTCGAGCAGCGTGTAGTAGAGACGCAGCGGATCGTCGCCGGCGGCGCGGCCGTCGCGGATGACCATCGCGAGGCCCTGCGCGGCCATCGCGCGCGGGTCGGTGGGGAAGTCGCTGGCGAGGCTGTCGAGGATCGCGAGCGCTTCGTCGAAGCGGAAGAGCTTGGTGGCGAGGACGCGCGCCGCGCGGCTCAGCCCCCACGCCTGCTCGCCCGGGCTCGGTGCCCGCGCCGCGCACGCGAGGAAACCGCTCGCGGCCTCCTCGTAGCGGAGGGCGGCCTCGGCCGCGACCCCCTCCTCGCAGCCGACGTCGCTCGCCGCGTGGCTGGCGCCCGGTGCAACGACCGCCACGACCAGCGCCACCCGCGCGGCCCACGCCGCGACGCGGGAAGTCTGGCTGAAGCAGCTCATCGCGCGCGGGTGGGAGCGAAACGGGGCGGCACCCGCGTGGGTACCGCCCCGTGAGTATGGATCGAAGCGACGATCAGTCGCGACGGCGCCGCAGCGCCACGAGCGCGAGCGGTGCGAGCGCCCACCCCAGGTCCACCGAGGCGGACGCGCCCGAGCCGGCGACGTTGCAGCCGCCCGACTTGCCGGCGTCCGCGGGGAACGGGTCGGCCCGGTGGAAGACGCCGTTGTTCGCGGTGGCGTTGATCGAGAACGCGTCGATGACCGAGCACGAGTCGTTCTTGGCGGTGACGCTCACGCTCTGGCCGTTGACGTCGACCAGCACGTAGTTGTGGGTCTTGAGGCCCACCGCGGTCCACGCCGACGGCGTGATGTTGTACAGGTCCGCGCCCGAGCCGCCGGTGGTCACGTAGTTCACGCCGTTGATCGTCGCGAAGCGCTCGTAGACGTGGTCGTGTCCCTGGAAGACCAGGTCGACGCCGTACTCCTGGAAGATCGGGAACCAGTTGTTCTTCACCGAGTTGGTGTTGCCGTGGTTGGCGCTCGAGACGCCCGCCTGGTGGAAGAACACCACGATCGGGCCGGGGTAGCCCGCGTTCTTCTGCGCCAGCAGGTCGGCCTCGAGGAACTGCGTCTGGGGATCGGCGGCGCCGGCCGCGACGTTCGCGTTGAGCGCGACCACGTGCATCGAGCCGTAGTCGAACGAGTAGTAGTCCTCGTTCCCCGAATTGAACGTCGGCGGCGCGAAGAAGTTGTTGTACCAGATCTGCGTGAAGTCGTGGTTTCCGCGCGCCGGGAAGAACGGGATCGTGTTCAGGTAGAGCGCGCCCTTGCCCACGGGGCTGGTCGCGTTGACCGACTCGATCTCGAAGAAGTTCTGCCAGGTCGTGGCGTTGTTGGCGTCCTGGAGGTCACCGGTGTTGAGCAGGAAGCTGTACGGGCCGTAGGTCGGGCTGTCGCCCAGCACGCAGTCGCGGACCCGCTGGTGGTCCGCGTTGAGGCCCTCGCGGCTGTCGCCGAGGGCGACGAACGTGAAGCTCGACGGGCCGACCTTGGCGGTGTCGAAGCTGCCGGAGGCGAACGTCGTGGCGCCGACGCGCACCCGGTACTCGTAGTGCGAGGCCGCGGTGAGCCCGGTGAGCGCGATCTCGAACTTGTTTCCGAAGGCGTTGGTGAATGCGTTGAAGGTGTTGTCGATCGGCGCCGGCCCACCGCTCTTCGAGCCGAGCTCGTAGGCGGTGGTGTGGCCGTAGTCCACCGTGGCGCTGGTGGCATTGGCGGTGAACGAGATCGTCGCGCCGGTGGGCGAGACGGCGTCGATCCATGGCCCGACCTGGCTGAGCGCGTGGGCCGGTCCCGCCGCGGCGGCGAGGCCGCCGAGGGCGACGACGGCCGCGAGCGCGAGGCGGGTCAGACGGGTGGCGAGCAGGTGTGGTGATGCGAGCCGCATGCGGACTCCGAAACGCCATCTCGGCGTGATGTGGGCGTGCGACGATCGTAACAACAGCGCCACGCCGAGCGCCAGCGACATCTGTCGGGTGCGCCCCCGTGGCCGGTTCCGGTGAGGTGCCTCCCACCATCGCCTTGAGAGCCCGTTTCCTCAACGATTCTGCATTGACTCGGCGATCGAGCCTCGTCTAGTGTGGGACCCTTTGGTTGGTTCGCTGGTGCCCCCTTGGAAGGAGACGAGATGAGCCGCGCGAGGCGAGGAAGTCACGCGATCCCGATGGCGATGGCGGTCCTCTTGGGCGGCGCGCTCGCGCCGAGCGCGGCCCCCGCGCTCGACTTCGACGCCACCGGGTGGTGGCGGACGCGCTACTTCTTCGAGGACGGCGTGCCCCTCAACCCGGCGGGCAACAACCTCAACACCGAGTTTCTCGACTACCGCTTCGCGCTCTACCCGACGCTCTCGGTCACCGACGACATCAAGATCAAGGCGCGCGTCGACATCCTCGACGACGTCATCTGGGGCAACAACGAGAACGAGCCCTCGATCCTGACCGGTCTCTCGAAGGGCACGTCGAGCTACGACCGCACGCTCTCACCGGTGGAGGAGGTGCAGATCAACCACCTCTACGGCGACATCCGTACTCCCGTCGGCATCCTGCGGATCGGACGCCAGCCCTCGAGCTTCGGCCTCGGCATCCTCGCCAACGGTGGCGGAACGCTGGAGTGGGGGCCGGACGGCAACGGCCCCGAGACCGGTGACACCGTCGACCGGCTGCTGTTCCTCACCGACCTCGGCCAGGGGCTGGGCTGGAACGACGAGCACTGGCTCGTGGCGCTCGCCTACGACCGCACCATCGAGCTCGACGTGTTCGGGCAGGGCGACGACGTCAACGACTTCATCTTCGCCACGCTCTACACCGACGGGAAGCTCGCGCCGGTGCGGGTGACCGGCAACACCGAGCTCGGCACCTACAGCGTGCTGGTGACGAAGTCGGGGTCGTCGACCACCGTGGGCATCCAGGAGGGCTACTTCCGCTTCAAGCGGTCGGTGGCCGAGGGCACCTGGCTGTTCGTCGAGGGCGAAGGGATGATCGCGTTCGGTGCGAGCAACCGCAGCGGCCTGGTCGGCAACAACAAGCGGCAAGACTTCGTCGACTCGATCACCGAGGGCCTGGTCGGAGAGCTCGGTCCGCTCGGCGCGCAGATCGCCGAGAGCGGCACGGACATCGGCCTGATCGCGAACCTGGTCGCCCAGGGGCTCGAGGAGGAGGGGCTCTCACCCGCGGTGGCCGAGACGGTCGCCACCCAGGGAGCCTCGGCCGGTTTCGACGTGGCACGCGACGAGCCGCTCGAGGTGTTCCTCGGCGGCGGCGTGGTGCGCGCGGGCGTCGAGAGCGGCCCGGGGCGCTTCACCGGCGAGTGGGGCTACTCGAGCGGCGGCGACGACGAGAACGTGCTCATCAACTTCGTCGGTCCGGTCGACGCCAAGGGGCCCGAGGCGAAGGCGGCTCTCACGGCGCAGGTCGACGACGCGCTGGGGGCGGCGATCACCGGCACCAAGGGGACGAGCTATCCCTTCGACACGGAGTACGACGTCGCGGTGATCCTCTACGAGGAGGCGGGGCCCCTGGAGCCCGTCAACCTCAAGCCGACGGTCCACAACACCATGTACCTGAAGGGGACCGGGGAGTGGCAGCTCGACGACGCCACGCGGCTGTGGGCGGCGGTCATCTGGGGCGAGCTGAACGAGCCGGTCGAGACCTACCACATCGAGGGCGCCGACGACGGCGACGAGAACACCCCCGTCACCGTGGTGTCGGACGGCAAGAAGAAGGACCTCGGCGTCGAGCTCGACGCGGGCATCGACCACCAGTTCGGTGAAAATCTCCGCGCCGAGATCAAGCTGGGCTACCTGTTCGTCGGCTCGGCCTTCGGACCGACCGCCGACGACATCTTCATGATCCGTCCGCAGCTCGCGATCACGTTCTGAACGCGGTGGCGGGCGAGCGGGCCGTCCCAGCGGCCGGTGGTCCGGACGCCCGGGCTCCGCTCGTGCCTTCGACATTCGCCGGTTGCAGCCACCGGGTGCCTCGGCTATGAACAGCCGCGGAGGACTCATGGTGCCGCGTCGATGGACGTTGCTCGCGATGGTGTGGCTGCCGCTGGTGGCGCTCGGCCCCGGTTGCTCGAGTCTCGGCTACGTGCCCGAGCCGGGCTACGAGGAGCTCGAGCGGTCGGTCGACGCTTTCACCAAGTTCCTGCGCTGGAAGCAGTACGCCAAGGCGAAGCTGTTCGTGGTGCCGAACCGCGAGCGCGCGTTCGTGAAGTTCACCCAGTCGGTGGAGAACGTCCTCGACATCACCGAGTTCTCGGTGGACGACGTGACGATCGACGAGGCGGACGAGAAGGCCGGGCTGCGCACCGAGGGGCACGTGCTGGTGCGGATCAGCTACACGCTGCTGCCGTCCAACGTGTACCACGTCAAGGTCATCGAGCAGCTCTGGATCGCAAAGGACGGCCAGTGGATGCTCGAGTTTCCGGCCAAGGGTTGGGATCTGTGACCGATCCACGAGCACGGTGCTGAGGCCCGCCGGGAGGATCGATCGGTGAGCCGGGGCACGCTCGATCCCGAGCTGGCGGAGCTCTTCCAGCACATCGAGGAAGAGATCCCCTTCACGAGCGCGGTGCCGGACCTCAAGGCGTCGCTGCAGGACGCACTCGCCAAGGCGAACCGCCTGGTGCCCTCCGAGGCGGGCTCGGTCTACCTGTTCCGCCCGCGCCGCGACGAGCTGGTGATCGCCGTCAGCTTCGGCTCGTCGGCGCCGTCGGTGGAGTCGAAGGCCGTGCCCCGCAACAAGGGCTTCGCGGGGTACTCGTTCGAGAACGGCCCGCTGCTCGCCAACGACGTCCAGGCGGACCCGCGCTTCTACCGGCGCATCGAGACCGAGGCGAAGTTCAAGACCCGCTCGGTGTTGTGCGCGCCGCTCGAGATCGGCGACCGGCGCTTCGGAGTCATCCAGCTGCTCAACCGGTCCGCCGAGCCGGGCGGCGACGGCGCGTACACGGAGCGCGACCTCGAGCTCCTGAGCGTGCTCGCGCAGCTCATCACCCAGTCCATCTCGCACGCCTCGGCCGCCGCCCGCGATCCACTCACCGGGCTCTACAACAGCCGCTCGCTGCACGAGCGGCTCGCCAAGGAGCTGGCCAGCACCCGCCTCACCGGTGACGAGTTCTGCGTGCTGTTCATCGACCTCGACCACTTCAAGCAGGTCAACGACCGCTACGGCCACCTGATCGGCTCCCGGACCCTGATCGCGGTGGCGAAGCTGCTGCGCGAGTCGACGCGCCAGCACGACTTCATCGCCCGCTACGGCGGCGACGAGTTCATCCTGGTGATCCCCAACTGCGACCTCGAGGCGGGCGTGGCGGTGGCGGAGAAGATCCGCCGCCGGATCGAGTCGGCCGAGTTCATGAAGGACGAGGGCCTCGACCTGCGCTTCCTCACCTCGTCGATCGGGTGCGCGTCGAGCCGCGACTCGGACCACGACCGCGACGAGCTGCTGCGCGACGCCGACACCGCGATGTACGAGGCCAAGGTGGAGCGGAACCGCGTCGTGGTGCTCGGTCGCGGCGCGCCGAGGTAAGCGCGCGCTCGGCCGGCTCACCGGTCCGCGCGAGCGGCCGCGTTACAATCCATCGCTCTCGCACTGGCCGGTCGCCGCCCGGATGGTGGCCGCGCCCCGGGGCCGCGCATGTTTCCGACCATCGACGACGTCGTCGAACGCTTCCGCGCCCACCAGTACCTGTGCTCGCGGAGCGTCGCGACGGTCGTGTTCCTCGCCTCGAAGCTCCGCCGTCCGATCCTCGTCGAGGGGCCGGCGGGGGTGGGCAAGACGGACCTCGGGCAGACACTCGCGCGCTCGGTGGGCGTCGAGCTGGTGCGCCTGCAGTGCTACGAGGGGCTCGACGAGACCAAGGCGCTCTACGAGTGGGAGTACGCGAAGCAGCTCCTCTACACCCAGATCCTCAAGGACAAGATCGGCGAGGTGCTGGCGGGCGCGGGCGGGCTCGCCGAGTCGGTGGAGCGCCTCACCGTGCAGGAGGACGTGTTCTTCTCCGAGCGCTTCCTGCTGTCGCGGCCACTGCTCAAGGTG
Source organism: uncultured bacterium (assembly GCA_964392195.1). Lineage (GTDB taxonomy): Bacteria > JADJOY01 > JADJOY01 > JADJOY01 > JADJOY01 > JADJOY01. The sequence goes on from CAYMQR010000012.1 coordinate 18,617, forward strand.
ATCCGGAGCGACGGCATCCAGGTGCTCCTGATCGACGAGATCGACAAGGCCGACCCCGAGTTCGAGGCGTTCCTGCTCGAGTTCCTGAGCGACTTCCAGGTGAGCGTTCCCGAGATCGGCACGTTCAGGGCCAAGGAGCGGCCGCTCGTCATCCTCACCAGCAACAACACCCGCGAGCTCTCGGACGCGCTCAAGCGCCGCTGCCTGCACCTCTTCCTCGACTTCCCCGACGAGGCGCTCGAGACCGAGATCGTGCGCATGAAGGTGCCGGAGGCGGGGTCGCTGCTCACCCGCCAGGTGGTGAAGCTGATCCACGGCCTGCGCGAGATGGACCTCAAGAAGGTGCCGAGCATCAGCGAGGCGCTCGACTGGGCGCGGGCGCTGGCGCTGCTCAACGTCGGCGCGCTCGACGACGCCGTCGTCCGTGACACCCTCGGGCTCGTGCTCAAGCACGAGGTCGACGTCAAGAAGGCCAAGGAGCAGATCCCCCGGCTGGTGTCGCGGCTGCCGAGCGCGGCCGGCGGCACGGGGTGAGCGGCCGTGGAGGCGCGCCTCGTCGAGTTCGTCGGCTCGCTGCGGCGCGCGGGCGTGCGCGTCTCCACCTCCGAGAGCCTCGACGCGATCGGTGGGCTGCCGCTCTTGGGCGAGCTCGGTGACCGCGAGGCGGTCCGCGACTCGCTGCGCGCGCTGCTGATCAAGAACCACGGCGACCAGCCGACCTTCGACCGGCTCTTCGACCTCTTCTTCGCGGCTCGCCCCGCGACCGCGTGGAGCGGCGACCCGCGGGCGCTCGAGGAGACGCTGAGCAGCCTTCGCGACGTCGAGGGGCTCGGTGACCTCGCGGACCGCATCGAGCAGCTCGCCGACCCGGCGGGGCTCGAGATGCGGATGCGCGGCCTCGGCGAGGAGGTCTCGCTCGACCGCATCGGCAACCGGCTGCAGGTCGGCTACTTCACGCGCCGCCTCCTCGAGCGCATGGGGCTGGACCCGTCGGACCCGGCGCTCCGGGGCCTGAGCGCGGCGCTGGCGCGCGCGGGGTGGCGCCCGGAGGACGTCGAGCGGCTCGAGCAGGTGATCGAGTCGTTCCGCCGCGGCGTGCGCGAGGTGGCGCGCGAGCACGTCGAGTGGAAGCTCGAGCAGAACACCGTGCAGAAGCCGCCGAGCGGCCAGGACCTCGCCGAGCGCAGCTTCTTCAGCTTGTCGGAGCGCGAGATCCGCGACATGAACGACGTCGTGAGCGAGCTGGCGCGCAAGCTGCGCACGGTGCTCTCGATGCGGCGGCGGCGCTCACGGCGCGGCAGCCTCGACGCGCAGCGCACCTTCCGGCGCAACCTCCAGTACGGCGGCGTGCCGATCGAGCTGGTGTTCAAGCGGCGCCGCGTCGAGCGCCCCGAGCTCGTGAACCTGTGCGACGTGTCCGGGTCGGTGCGCTACATCGCGCACTTCATGCTGCAGTTCATGTACTCGATCCAGGACCTGTTCTCGAAGGTGCGGAGCTTCGTCTACGTCCGCGAGCTCACCGAGGTCACCGACTGGTTCGCCGGGCGCGACGTGCGCGACGCGATCGGCCAGATCCTCACCTCGGACCAGATCGACTACTACAACAACTCGGACTTCGGGCACGTCTTCGAGACCTTCCGCGCTCGCCACCTGGGCGAGATCACCCATCGCACCACCGTCATCATCCTGGGCGACGCGCGCTCGAACTACCACGATCCGCGCGCGGGCGCGCTCGCCGCGATCCAGGAGAAGGCGCGCCAGGTGATCTGGCTCAACCCCGAGAACAAGCTCACCTGGGGGTTCGGCGACAGCGTCATGAACGACTACCAGCCGTACTGCGACCAGGTCCGCGAGGTCCGGAACCTCAACCAGCTCGTGAAGGCCGTCCAGGACGTGGTGGGCTAGAGCTCGTCCAGTCGCTCCCGGTCCCGCGCGGACCGCGCTAGTGGTGCGTCGCAGCGCGACGCCACGAGCGCCCGCGGCGCTCCGACGTGCACCAATCGGATCGAGCGGCGGGGCGACGCTCTCGCGTATCGGCGGGCACGCAGGCGCGTGCCCCTCCGAGGCCGCTCGAGCCGATTTGCTTGTGGTGCTTCGTAGCGCATGCTAGGCGCGTGCCCGCGTTCATGGATCTCGCGCCCGATCTGGACGGGCTCGTCCGCCTGGTCTGGAACGTCACCGACGCGTTCACCGCGGCGCTGTTCCTGCCCGAGGAGGATGGGCTTCTCAGGCTCGCTTCGCACGCGAGCTTGAGCGAGCACGTGGTCGAGAACTGCGCCGTGAGCCCGGGCCAGGGGTTGATCGGCCTGGTGGCGGAGAACGACCGGCCGATCCACGTTCCCAAGTTCCGCTATGACGCCCGCTCCCTCCTCCTCTACGGCGCCCCCGAAGACCTCAAGGCGTTCCTGGGCGTGCCGGTGCGGCTGGCGCGGGGCACCGGCGTCCTCACCGTGGACTCGAAGCGCACCTACCAGTTCTCGCCGCGCACCGACTCCATCCTCGCCGGCTTCGCCGAGGAGATCTCGCGCCGGCTGCAGCGCCAGGATCAGGTCCGCGAGACGCTCGCCGGCTCGCCGAGCCTGGAAGCGGCGCGCGAGCTGTGCCGCGACGTCGCGGCCCTCGAGGACCCCGAGCAGGTCCTCGACCGGATCGCCACCATGTCGAACGCGATCGTGCCCCGCACCGGGCTGCTGGTGGCGGTGCCCGAGCGCGCCGACGGCCCGCTGTGGGTCGCGCGCGCGCACGGCCCCGAGCACCTGCGGCTGCTGGGCGCCGAGATCTCGCCCGCGGGCAGCCTGATCGGGTGGGTGGAGCGCAAGGGCACGATGATCTACCTCTCCGGCCTCGACGACCGGCCCAAGCGCTCGGTGGTGGCCTACCCGGGCGAGCCGCGCATCCCGATGCAGTCGTTCCTCGGCGTGCCGCTGCGCGCGGGCGGCCGATCGCTGGGTGTGCTCGCGTTCACGAGCACCGAGCCGGTCGCGTATCCGCGGCAGATGACGGACGTGCTCGGCCTGGTTGCCGACGCGTCCGCGCTCGCGCTCGCCAACGCCGACGCGCGCTCGCGGCTCGTCGCGCGGGTGGGGCGGGCGCCCGAGGCGGTGGTGCGTTACGGCCGATTCCTCGACGAGGTGTCGCGCTGGCTGCGCAACCGCGAGCCCGTCGAGATCCTGATCGTGGATCCCGAGGGACTCACGCGCCGCAACCGCCAGCACGGCCACGCGCACGTCGACCGGCTCGTCGACGAGGCCCTCGGCGTGATCGCGCGGGTGCTGGTGCCGGCGCCGTGGATCACGCAGATCGGCTCGGGCACCTGGGCAGTGGCGTGCCTGGTGGAGTCGAGCCGCGCCGAGGAGCGCACCCGGCAGCTCGTCGAGCGCGCGCTCGCGGACAAGGTCTTCGAGGTGGGTGAGACCACCACGACGCTGCCGGTGCGGGTGGTGTCGGCGCGCTCCGATCCCGATGCCCGGGACCCGGAGACGCTGCTGCGCCGCGCGCTCGAGCGCCTCGATCGGGAGCGCGAGCGCGCGCTCGCCGCCGAGGCTTGATTCTTCTCGAGGAACGAGGGAGCTTCCCGGAATGATCGGTCGCATCAACGAGTGGCTCGGGTCGGGTGACGTCGCCATCGACCTCGGCACCGCCAACACCCTGATCTGGGTGCGCGGCAAGGGCGTGGTGGTGGACGAGCCCAGCGTGGTGGTGGTGCCCCAGAACGGCCAGGGCATCCTCGCCATCGGCCGCGAGGCGAAGGCCATGTACGGGCGCACGCCGGAGCGGCTGCGCGCGATCCGTCCCCTCAAGGACGGTGTCATCGCCGACTTCGACATCGCCAACCAGATGATCAAGCACTTCCTCGGCATGGCGGTGAAGCGCAGCCCGCTGTTCAAGCCGACCATGCTGGTGGCGGTGCCGTCCGGCATCACCCAGGTGGAGAAGAAGGCCGTGATCGACGCGGCTCTCCAGTCGGGGGCCAAGAAGGTGCACCTGATGGAGGAGCCGATGGCGGCCGCGCTCGGCGCCAAGCTTCCGGTGCACGAGGCCAAGGGCAACATGATCGTGGACATCGGCGGCGGCACCACCGAGATCGCGGTCATCAGCATGCTCGCGACCGCCTACAGCACCTCGATGCGGGTGGCGGGTGACGAGATGGACGAGGCGATCCAGGCCTACGTCCGCGAGCGCTTCCAGGTGCTCATCGGCCTCTACGAGAGCGAGCGCGTGAAGCTCGAGATCGGTTCGGCGGTGCCGCTCAAGGAGCCGGAGGAGATCACCGTGCGCGGCCGCGATCTGGTGCGTGGCGTGCCGGCGACGGTCACGCTCAACGACGAGATGGTGCGGGAAGCGCTGCGCGAGCCGATCGAGCACATCGTCAAGTCGATCCGCCAGGCCCTCGACCAGACGCCGCCCGAGCTCGCGAGCGACATTCTCGACCAGGGTATCGTCCTCGCCGGTGGCGGCTCGATGATCCGGGGCCTCGGTCCGCGGCTCCACCAGGAGACCGACCTGCGCATCTTCCGCGCCAAGGACCTGCGCAAGGCCGTGGTGTATGGCGCCGGCGAAGTCCTGGAGTCCCTGCGCGAAT
>CAYMQR010000013.1:0-22543 GCA_964392195.1 uncultured bacterium
ACCACGAGGCGCGCTGCTGTGGCACGGCGCGACCCGCGCCCCCTGCCCACCGGCCGCGCCCGGCGCGGGCCGCGAGCGCGCCTCCCACGCTCCCGGGCATCTCGTGAGCGAGCGCGACCGCTGTGTGACCAGCGCACCGACCGGCGCCGCGGCGCGATGCTAGCGTCGCGCCGGGACGGAGCCGCGCCGAACCTGGCCGCTCCCGGACGCGATCGATGGCGATCCCTTGGCTGCGCGACAAGCGACGTGGCGGGCTCGCGCTGCTGCGCGACGCCCTCGCCGCCGTCGCCCGATCCCGATCCCGAAGCGAGACGGGCGGCGAGGCGGCGCACGCGCCGGATGGGCGGGTGCTCGCCGTCGGCCTCAAGCGCGCGCACCGGGGCCCGATCGAGGAGCTGAGCGAAGGGCACCTCTCGCCCGAGCACGGTCTCGACGGCAACGTCATCGGACGGCCCGGACGGCGTCAGGTCACGGTCCTGACGCGCGAGGGCTGGGAGGCCGCCTGTCGCGAGCTGGGCCGCGACGCGCCGTGGACCACTCGCCGCGCCAACCTGTTCGTCGAGGGAGTCGAGCTCACCGCGCGAGTGGGCCACCACCTCACGATCGGCGAGGTCCAGCTCGAGATCACCGGCGAGGCCACGCCGTGCCGCCGGATGGACGCGCAGCTCCCCAGGCTCGCCGACTGCCTCGCCCGCGATTGGCGCGCGGGGGTCACCTGCCGGGTGCTGCGCGGCGGCTGGGTGCGGCGTGGCGACCGCGTCAGCCTCGACGGGGGAGTGCCCCCCGCCCCCCCGCGACCGACGCGGCTGGCGTAGGCCCCACCTCGGCGAGCGGCACCGTGCCGCGCGCCGCCGCGAGCTCGAGGACCGGCAGCCGTGCGCCGTCGCCGAGCGCCCAGCGCACGAACGCCGGGTTGGCGCGCCGGTGCAGCCAGCGCGCGGCGAGCACGACGGGCCCGCGGGCATCGGGCGGCAGCGCGAGCGCGAAGCGGTCCTCGACGGTCCCGTCGGGAGCGATCAGGCGCAGCTCGCGGACCTCGACCGTTCGCAGGATGTCGTGGTGGCGGATCGGCAGGCCGTCGCCGCCGACGACCCGCGCGCCGAGACGATGGGTGCCCTCCGGGATCTCGTCCAGGGCGTCGAGCGCGCCGCTCGCGAGCAGCACCCGCCCGTCGCCGTCGCGCACCTCGACCGCGAGCCAGGTCTCGTCGAGGTCGAGCGGCCCGGCGGGGAAGTCGTGGCCGACGCGCCGGTTGGTGGTGCGCACGACCAGCTCCGCCGCTCCCCCGGGCGCCACCTCGCCCTCGAGCGCCAGCGACAGCCCGAGCAGCGGACCGAGGTCGCCCACCGCGCCGCGCCCAGCGATCCAGTCGGCGGTGAAGCGCTCGGCCTCGGCCAGCCGCCACGCCTTGGGCGCCACCTCGCGCGCGGTGCGCGCCAGATCCGCGTTGAGCCCGGGCATGCGGTGATCGGGGAAGCGCACCCCGCGCTCGTCGCGGGTCCACTCCCGCATGTGACACTTCATGCAGGTCACCCCTTCGCGCGCGTAGCGGCTCCGCGACCACGAGCCGTAGCGATCCGAGAGCATCACCGGCCCGCGTCCGGAGATCTCGGCGGGCACCATCGAGCGGTGGCACGCGGTGCAGTACTCGGCGGACTCGAAGAGCCGCGCGTTGGCGTAGTTGCGGAAGTGGAGCCTGAGGTCGGCGCGGATGAAGCCGGCCCAGCGCGGCGCGAAGCCTGGCTCGCCGGCCGTCACCGGATAGGGGATCTCGGCGTGCAGCGTCCACGCGCCGTTGCCGCGGCCGTGGTCCACCGACGTGATCAGGTGGCACGCCTTGCACGTCACACCGCGGCTCGCCGCCCAGTCACGGGGCGCGACGCCCGCCGCGCCCTGCGGTCGGAAGAGCGAGCCGACCGGGTCGTGACAGCCCTGGCAGATCGGCACCAGTGACGCCCGGCCGCTCCGCGCGAGCTGCTCGACGGCGGCGTGGAAGAACGCGTTCGAGCCCGCGAAGCGGTGCGTCGACTGCTCCCACTGCTCGACCAGCGAGGTGTGACAACCGCTGGTCGCGCACACGCTGGCGTCGTTCATCGACGCCTCCCGGAAGCCCGGCGTCTCCGCGATCGGCGCCGCACGCGCGGGGTCGGCGGCGACCGAGGCCCGATGGGGCGGGCTCAGCCCGGGGAGCGCGGCGTAGAGCCCCGTGAGCGAGCTCGGCGGCCAGAAGTGGAGGCCGCCGTCGGGACCGAACCACTTGACGTGCATCCACACCGAACCCAGCAGCGCGAGCGCCGCGACCGCCGCGAGCGCGGGGCGACACGTCGCGCGCGCCAGCCACCGCGCGCTCCGCGGCGGGCCCGCGCGCGCGTGGGCCGCGATCAGCAGCGCGACGATCGGCGCCACCGCGAGCGGCACCTCGCCGTGGGCGAAGAGCACGTAGAGCCCCATGTTGTCGTTGATCGCCGAGTTGAGGGGCTCGGTGATGAACGCGCCGCTCGCGAAGGTCACGGTCCCGAGGTAGGCGAGCGCCAGGCCGGCGCGAAGCCGCGGCTCGCACGCGCGCCGCGCGCCGAGGGCGCGATGGAGCGCCTCCACCAACCCCACCGCCGCGAGCGTCAGCGGCACCTTCCACAGCACCCGCGGGTTCACCTCGTTGAAGAACAGCGTCGACGCCACCGCCACCGCGAGCAGCCCGGTGAGCAGCGCGCTCGCGCCGAGCCCCACTCGCCGCCGCGCGTGCTCGAGCACGAAGGCGATCCATGCCCCGCAACCGGCCCAACCCAGCCACGCGTGCACCTCGAGCAACCGGTAGTACCCGGCGCTGTAGCCCGGATGGACGAAGATCCAGATCCCGGTCGCCACCAGCGCGACGGTCAGCAGCGCGAGCGCTCGGCCCACCCGGCCGAGCGCACCGCCGGTCGGCGGCGGAGGCGGCACCGGCCCGCTCTCCGATCCATCCGTCGCCGCGCCGTGGAGGGATCGGGCGAGCCGGAAGAGCTCGACGAGCGCGCCGAGCGGGCCGCCCCACACCGCGAGCCGCGGGCGCCGCCCGGTCGCGAAGCACGCGACCGGCGCGATCAGCAGCGCGAGCGGGATCGAGAGCGGCCAGACGAACGTGATCAGGAAGATCAGCTCGTTGCGCAGGACGCTGTGCACCGATCGCTCACGGCAACGCGGCGAACGCCTGGGTGCGGCCGTCGGGCGCGCCCACCCGCAGGAAGAAGCGCGCGCCCGCCACCAGCGGCACGCGGAAGGTGCGGTGCTCCTTCCACAGCCTCACCACCAGCCCGAGGGCCGCGACGGGGCCGAGCGGCCAGCGCGCGAGCGCCCGCAGCGCCGGCGCCGCCCACGGCAGCGCGGTCGCCCAGCCGAACAGATGGAAGAGGTTCCGCACCTCGCGCGACGGCGGTGGTGGCGGCGGACCACCGCCGAAGAGCGCGCTCCCCGGCAGCCCGACCGCGAACGTCACGCGCGCGAAGTCGGTCCCGAGCGCGTGGTTGAAGCGGATCGTCTTCCACACCTCGTCCGCGCTCTCGCCCGGCGCGCCCACCAGGTTGAACGTCACGAGCTTGATCCCGGCGGCGCGGATGCGGCGCGCGGCCGCGAGCGTGGTCGCGTCGCTGGCGCGCCGGTTGAGGACGGTGCGGCGGCGCTCCTCGTCGCCGCTCTCGACGCCCATGCCGAGGGCGCGGCATCCGGCGCGAGCGAGCATGCTCACGGTCCGCTCGCTGGCGAGCTCGGGCGCGAGCTGGCACGAGAACCCGATCCCGACCTCGCGCGGCAGCCGCTCGGCGAGCTCCTCGAGCCACTCGGCCCGCGCGCCGAAGAGGTCGTCGCCGAAGTGGACGTGGGTGAGCGGCGCGCGCCGCGCGGCGTCTCGGAGCTCGGCGATCACGCGGCCGACGCTCTTGAGCCGCAGCCACTCGCGCGGCTCGCCGTGGGCGCGGCGAAGCAGCGGCTGGTAGCAGTAGGTGCAGGCGTACACGCACCCGCGGCTCGCCAGGAACCGCTTCCACGGGAACTCGCGCAGCGCCGGGTAGCGCGACCAGTAGAGCTCGCGATCGGGCAGCGGGAGGGTGTCGAGGTCGGCGCGCGGGGTGCGGCGCGCGGTGCGCTCCACCCGCCCGCCGCCGCGGTACGCGAGCGCGGCGACGGCCGCGAAGCCCGCGCCGCGCTCGACGCGCTCGGCGACCTCGACGAGCGTGTCCTCGGCATCGCCGACGATCGCCAGGTCGGCGTCGCTGTCGAGGGCTCGCTCGGGCGCGAAGGTCGGCAAGCTGCCCACCAGCGCCACCGGCACTCCGAGGGTAGCCCTGGCGCGCGCCGCGGTGAGCGACGCCCAGCGCTCGGCGAGCACCGAGGCCTGGACCACGGCCAGTCCGGGCCGGAGCGCGCGCGCGGCCGCGCGCGGCGCGCGCTCGAGGCGCTCGACGACCAGCGCCGTGGCGTGGCCCGCGCCGCGTAGCGCGCCCGACACCTCGGCGAGCACCGGCGACTCGTCGAACGCGTCTCGCGCCAGGAACAGCACATTCACGCGCGCGGCTCCCGCCGCGTCGCCGGCACCGAGGCGCTCACAGATGGACGCTGGCGACGATCACCACGATCACCGCGAGCGCCGAGAGCTTGCCCATGCCGTCGAGCTGGCGCTCGAAGCCACGCCGCCGCTCGAGCTCGGCGCCGTCCGTCGCCGCCGCGGTCTGGGCGATGCCGCCCACCGCCTTGAGCTCGAGGACCGTGGCGACCGCGAGCCACGCCACCGCCAGCATCTTGAGCGCGAACGCCACTCCGACCGGCTGCCCGCCCAGGTGATGGAGCCACGCGCCGCTCGCCACCGCGAGCGCCATCCCGGGAGCCTCGAGCAGCCGGGTCGGCACCAGCGCGGCGATGCGCAGCGAGCGGGCCAGCTCCGGCTCGCTCGACTTCGCGCGCCCGAGCAGCATCGCCTGGGCGAGCGCACCGCCGATCGCGGCGCAGACCGCGAGCAGGTGCAGCGACAGCACGGCCTTGGTCACGGGGCACCTCCGAAGGTCGATGCGGGAGCGCGGTGCTCGCGAACCGGGGGAAGCCGACCGTGGCACGCGGCGGCGCGGGCGTTCCGTGTCGCAGGTCACGGGCGCCACGGCCGTCCGCAAAGAAGAAAGGCCCCGCCGGAAGGGCGAAGCCTCGATTCGCGCGGGCCGCGGCGTGCGGCCCGCGCGGAGCGGATCGGGAGAGAAGCTCGGCGTCAGCTCGCGGCGCCGCCGGCGCGGCGGCGGCGGATCAGCCGCGTCGCGAGCAGCACGCCCACCGGCGCCACGATGGGCAGCGCGCCGCTCGCCGCGGCGGCGGTCTGCACGGTGATGTTCTTGCCGGTCACCGCCTGTCCCGCCGCGACCGTCACCAGCGTCGCGGTCGACACGTCACCCGGGTTGGGCTCGGTGCCCGACTCGTTCGTGCCCGAGTACCAGTCGTCGAGGATGTTGGTGGTGGCGCCGAACTGGGTCCGGCTGTTGACCTGCAGGTTGGTCACGGGGCTGCCGTCGAGAGGCTCGGCCCAGACCGCGTACTGCCCGGGCGGGAGCCCCGGGATCGTCCAGCGGCCCTGCGCGCCGTCCTCGACGTAGCTGTAGGTGCCGACCACCATGCGCGGTTGGCCGCCCACGGTCTGGTCGAGGCGGCGCGCCACGACGTGGACCGCGTCCGCACCCGTGCCGGCGCCGCATCCGGCTCCGCCGATCGGGACGTCGCCCTGGATCGAGCCGAGCGTCGTGGCGTAGGACGGGGCCGGGTAGATCTTGCTGGCCCACGCGACGTCGTCCTCGTCGGGGACTCGCGAGTCCGCGATGTCGTCACCGAGGAACGGGAACATCACCGCCGCGTTCGACGGCGTCTTGGTCACCAGGTCGCCGGTGACGTCGTTGCGCACCGCCGAGTGGCACATGCCGATGTAGTGGCCGGCCTCGTGGAGGACGATCGCCTCGATGTCGAGCGTGCCGTTCGCGCCCGACGTCGAGTAGTCGGGGTTGGGATGGTCGGGCAGCGGCTCGGTGTTGAGGGTGATGGCGCCACCCGAGATCAGCCCCGTCGAGAAGTCGAAGTAGCTGTTGGTGACGCCCAGCACGCCGGCGGGCAGCGGGATGGGGATCCCCTGCACCACCGCGGTGCTGTTGAACACGACCGGGTTGACGCCGTCGGTGCCGTTCTGGTCGAGCACCAGCGCGGTGTCGGCGTTGCGCTGGAACGTGATCGTCGCCGTGCTCACGTTCTCCCAGCTCTGGAACGCCGAGGTCACGGCGTCGATGAGCTGGCCCGGCGCGTCGGCGCCGTCGATGTTCCCGGTCGCCGATGCGGGGTTGATGTTGTACCCGACCGGGAACTGGGACGTGACCCAGTGCGGCGGGTTGTTGGAGAGCAGGTAGAGCTCGCCGCCGGCGCGGGCCGTGAGCGGTGCCGCGAGGAAGGCGGCGGCGGAGATCGCCGCGAGCGCGCGCTTGCCGTGGATGCGGTTCATGATCGTCGTCTCCCCTCAGTTCGCCGCGCGCACGAGGCGGATGAGATCGTCGAGCGAGCGCGAGCCCGCGAGCGACCGATCGTGGGTGGGGAGAGCGCGATCCAGCACGCGGTTGCCGTTCTTGTCGCGCAGGATGCCGAAGCGGCCCTGCGCGTAGCCGGTGAGCACGTTGACGCCGTCGCGGCTGGTGATGAAGAGCACCAGCTCGTCACCGGACGCGAACGAGGGCGCGCCGGCGAAGCCCGGCGACAGCACCTCGACGTCGCCGGCCAGCGAGCCGCGCAGCGACTGGTCGACGTGCACCAGCGCGCGAGTCAGCGCGACACCCGGCTTGTCGGACTGCACCTGAACGTCGCTCACCTTGCCGATGACGACGGCGCTCGAGTAGCGGGCCAGCTGCCCGACGTCGAGCGGTACCAACGTGGTCGCGAGGGCGGGCGTCGCGAGCAGCAGCGCCGCCAGCCCGAGCCAAGCTCGTCTCATCACTTCGTCCCCCCGGTCATGCGTGGTCGAGAATCGCGCTCCGCGCGCCCCGCGCGGAGCCGTTCGATGATCGCAAACGGCTTCGCGCAGGGTCAAGAAACGTCAGCGGTGCGACGTGTGCCGCGAGAGCAGCGTCGGGCAGGTTGCACGCCGTACCCCGATCCCTGTACCGTCGAAGTGTCTCGGTTCCACGCCAATTCAACAGTGGTTCCTGGCGCCGCCTGCCGTAGCAGGCGGACGCGTGCGTCGAGGCTGCATCCACATTCGCCGTCCCGTTCCGTCAACCCTCGAGGAGAGGAGCTCCCGTGAATCGATCCCATCGTTACAACCGCTCGAGACGCGTCGCATTCGCGACGACGTTCCTCGTGGCGGCCGTCGCAACCGCGGCGTTCGCCTTCGCACCGCCAGGCGGTTCGGGTCCGCACTCGAAGGAGTTCCGCAACGCGGCGCTCGACATCGAGACCAGCTTCAAGCTGCCGTCCGAGCTCTCCGGGGATGCCGCCGCCAAGGCCGCCAGCGACCTCTCCGCGCTCGGCGTCTCCTCCGACCGCGGCCGCATCGACGTGCGCAGTGGACGATGGGCTTCGATCACGCCGAGCCAGCCGCTCATCCCGGGCTCGGGTGTCGCGAACTCGCTGACCTGGCAGAACCTCGGCACCACCGAGCCCGCCACCGAGTCGGCGCTCCAGAGCGCCGCCAGCGACGCTTTCAAGGACTACCTGGCGCGCAACTACAAGGCGCTGCGCCTCGACGTCACCGAGGCGGCGAACGCCCGCGTCACCGTCCACGAGGACGGCTCGGTGGTGCAGCTCTACGTGCCGCGCGTCGTCAAGGGCGTCGCGGTGCGCGGCGAGTACCTGAGCGCGGTCATCAACCACGGCAACCTGACGCTGCTCGGCCTCGAGCGGTGGGGCGACATCGACACCTCGACCACGCCCACCGTCGGCGCCGACGACGCGCTCTCGGCCGTCCGCGCTCACGCCAACCCGTTCGTCATGACGGGCACGTGGGGCAAGACCGAGCGGATCCTGGTCGCGACCGCGAAGGCGCAGGCGGCGGGACAGGTCGGCGGCGGCTACGGCTACCGCCTCGCGTGGGTCATCCGGCCCAAGTTCCTCGGTGACGCCGGCCAGTACGAGGCCCTCGTCGACGCCCAGTCGGGCGAGGTGCTTTCGTTCGAGGACACCAACGACTACGCGACCGCGCGCGAGGTGAAGGGCGGCGTCTATCCCGTCACCAACGACGGCGTGAACCCGGACGGCGTCGAGCAGGCCGGCTGGGGGATGCCGTTCGCGACCGTCACCACCACCGGTGGCAACGTCACGACCGACCAGGGCGGTAACGTCGCGCCCGTCGACGGCAACATCAGCGGCGGCCTGAGCGGTCAGTACGTCAAGATGAGCGACTCGTGCGGTACGGCCTCGCTGAGCTCGAGCGCGAACCTCGACTTCGGCGCCTCGAGCGGCACGGACTGCACCACGCCCGGTGTCGGCGGCGCGGGCAACACCCACGCCTCGCGCACCGGCTTCTACGAGCTCAACCGCATCAAGCAGATGGCGCGAAGCCAGCTCCCCAGCAACTCGTGGCTGCAGGGCCAGCTCACGTCCAACATGAACATCAACCAGACGTGCAACGCGTTCTGGAACGGCTCGACGGTGAACTTCTACCGCTCGGGCGGCGGCTGCGCGAACACCGGTGAGATCGCCGGCGTGTTCGATCACGAGTGGGGCCACGGCCTCGACGACAACGACGCGGTACCGACGATCGCCAGCCCGTCGGGAGAAGGCATCGCCGACCTCTACGCCGCGTTCCGCCTCAACAGCTCGTGCATCGGCCGCAACTTCACCGCCAGCGTGTGCAGTGGCTTCGGCGACCCGTGCACGACCTGCACCGGCGTCCGCGACATCGACTGGGCCAAGCACGTCTCGAACACCCCGCACACCTACACCTGGGCCAACGCGAACTGCGGCACCGCGGTCCACTGCCTCGGTCACCCCTACTCGGAATCGGTGTGGGACCTGTGGAAGCGTGATCTCCAGAGCGCGCCCTACAACCTCGACAGCCAGACCGCCCACACCGTCGCGACCCGGCTGCTCTTCATCGGCGCCGGCAACGTCGGCACGTGGTACGCCGGCGGCGCCCCCAACGGCGGGTGCGCGGCGACCAGCGGCTACCAGCAGTTCCTCGCCGCCGACGACGACAACGGCAACCTCGCCGACGGCACGCCCCACATGGCGGCGATCTACGCGGCGTTCAACCGCCACCAGATCGCGTGCGGCACCCCGACGGTCGCGACCTCGGGCTGCAGCGGCACCCCGACCGCGGCGCCGACCCTCACCGCCTTGGGCGGCAACCAGGCCGCGGACCTGACCTGGAACACCATCGCCGGTGCGAGCTCGTACGAGGTCTTCCGCACCGACGGCGTGTTCGCCTGCGACTTCGGCAAGATCAAGATCGGATCCACCAGCTCCACCTCGTTCCACGACACCGGCCTGCAGAACGGCGAGCCGTACTCGTACCTCGTGGTGCCCAAGGGCACCGCCGCGGCGTGCTTCGGCACCGCCTCGAACTGCTCCACCACGACGCCCGCGGCCGGCGCGGACGTCCAGTACCTCTCGCACGCCAACAGCGACTCGAGCGGTGGCGACGGCGACGGCGTCCCCGAGCCGGGCGAGCAGGTCAACGTGGCGGTCACGGTGGCCAACAACCAGCTCCCGGTCACCAGCCTGACGGGTGCCCTCGGCACCTCGACCGCCGGCATCACGGTCGACGACGGGTCCGCCACCTTCCCGAACATGGCGGCGAGCTCGCAGGCGACCACCCAGGCGCCCAACTTCACCTACACGGTGGGCTCGGGCGTGGCGTGCGGCACGCTCATCAACTTCGACCTCGCGCTCAGCGCGGCGCAGGGGGCGTGGCCGGAGACGTTCACGCAGCGGGTCGGTACGGCGGTCGTGGGTAGTGAGCAGAGCTACCCGTCGACCGACACGCCGATCGCGATCCCGGACAGCCCGGCGGCCGGCATCAACTCGGTGCGCAGCGTCCCCGACATCGGCGGCGTCACCGCGCTCCGCGTCGCGGTCAACATCACCCACACCTACCGCGGTGACCTGGTGGTGAAGCTCACGTCACCCACCGGAACCGTAGTGACGCTGGCGAATCAGACCGGCGGCTCCACCGACAACATCGTCGCCACCTACCCCGACACCGCCACGCCGGACGGTCCGGGCGCGCTCGCCGACTTCGTCGGCGGCGCGAGCGCGGGCAACTGGACCCTCAACGTCCAGGACAACGCTGGCGCGGACACCGGGACGCTCAACTCGTGGACGCTCTACCTCACGGGCCAGAGCTTCGAGTGCAACTCGGCGCCGACCTGCGCGGACGGCGACGGTGACGGCTACGGCAACCCGGGCTCGGCGCTCTGCACCTTCCCGCAGACCGACTGCAACGACGGCAACGCCGCCGTGAACCCGGGTGCGGCGGAGAACTGCAGCAACGGCATCGACGACGACTGCGACGGTGCCACCGATGGGGCGGACCCGAGCTGCGTGTCGGCGTGCGTCGACAACGACTCCGACGGCTACGGCAACCCCGGCAACGCGGCCTGCCCGAACGGCTCGGCCACGGACTGCAACGACTCCAACGCCGCGGTGAACCCGGGCGCGACGGAGATCCCGAACGACGGCGTGGACAACGACTGCAACTCGGCCACGCCGGGCGGCTGCCAGCAGCAGCTCGCCGAGGCCAGCGTCGGCAACGGCGACGGCGGGCGTCAGTTCCCGCTCGACCTGGTGCTGATGGCGGCCGCGCTGTCGGTGCTGACGTACGGCACCCGCCGCAAGGCTCGCTCGGTGAAGTGAGCCTTCGAGGTCCGTGAGGGCCTCTGATCGGGGCCGGAGGGGCAACCCTCCGGCCCCGTTTTTTCTTGGGCTCACCTCACGCGCACGCTCACGTCGCGCGGGTCCTGGCCGGCGAGCGGATCGGCGGTGCCCACCACGCGGCCGTCGAGGAGCACCGTCGGCGCGCGCACGAACCGCCAGCCCTCCGCGCCCAGGACCAGCGCGCACGCGACCACCGCGACCGGCACGACGCGGACGCGAAGCCGGCGCGCGAGCGGTTCGCACGCCAGCGCACCGAGCAGCGCGACCACCGGCACGGCGCTCGCGCCCTGGCGCGCGTAGCCGAAGAACGCGATCGTCACCACCACCTTGCTCGCCGCATACGCGAGCCACGGCGCGAGGGCGGCGCGGCGGGGGCCCGCGAGACCGACGCCGAGCCCCGCGAGCACCACGCCGAGCACGGCCAGGCGCCAGGTGGTCGCGAACGTACCCTCGGGCACCGCGAGGTCGACGCTGCGGCGCACCCCCGACCAGCCGAGCGGCGCGTCGTGGCCGCCGGCGCCGAGCGCGGCGCCGCTCCACGCGATCGCCAGCTTGCGGGCGGCGAGCCGCGCGAAGTCGGCGGGGTTGGCGCGGATCCAGTCGAGCCCGAGGCGATAGCCTGCCTCCACGGCGCGCAGGTGCGGCGGATAGGTGAGCGCGAGCTCGAGCGGCGGCAGGCCCGCGATCATCATCCGCGGGTAGCGCTCGGGCCCACCTACGAGCCGGGGTGGGCGATCGAGCGGCGTCCGCTCGAAGCCGCCCCCGGTGAGGCCGTGGTTGGCGAGGTGGAAGTTGAGCGGCCCGTAGAGGCTCACGAACGGGTGCGCCGGCAGCGGGCGCGGCACGTAGCCGAACGCCTCGAGGAGGATCGCGCCGGGCAGCCCGGGCTCGATGGCGGTGACACCGCGGGTCAGCGCGGTGGCGGCGACGAAGAAGCGCGCGGTGTCGCGCACAGCCGCCGGCATCGCGGCGAGCTCGGCGCGAGCACCCTCGCTCCACGACGCGCCGGCGAGCGCGCGCTCCATCTGGCCGCGGTTGGCGAGCGCCACCACGTCGAGCGGGCGCGGCTCGTCGTTGAAGCGCCGGATCGCCGCCCACGCGTGGGCGTGCCACGGCGCGAGGATCAGGGCGGCGGCGCCCACCACCACCAGCGCCCTCGCGACCGCCACCCGGGCGCGCGCGGTCCGCGACCAGCGCGGCACCGCGAGCGCCAGCATCGCGGCGAAGACGAGCGCGTGCTCGACGCGCACCAGGCACGCGAGCCCGTGGAGCGCGCCCCACGCCGCGAGCCGCGCGGTGTGCTCGCCCTCGCGCACCTCCCGCCACGGCACCAGCGTCGCGGCCACCAGCACCAGGTACGGCGTCTCGTTGTTGAGCGAGGTCGAGAGCACCAGCAGCGCGGTGGAGACCGCGCACCCGAGCCCCACGGCGAGCCCGGCGCCGGCGCCGAAGGCGCGTCGCGCCGCCTCGCCGAAGAGCGCGGCGGCGAGCGCGCCGAGGGCGCACCACGCGAGCTTCAGCCAGCCGAGCGCGTCGCGCGGCTCGCCGCGCGTCAGCCACGCGATCCCGTACGCGGCGCCCGGCGGCCTGAACGGCAGCCCCTGCTCGTATTCGGCGCCGGCGTGGATCGCGCTCGCCCACGACAGCCAGCCGCGCGCGTCGCCCTCGTACCACGCGCTCCCGGGCCACGCCCGGTCGGGCGTCGCGCCCCAGAACAGCAGCCGCAGCGCGAGCGCGAGCGCGAACACGAGCGCGCCGCGCCGCCACGCCGAGCCACCGCTGGCCTCGGGGACGGCGTGTGCGGCGGGGGTCACGGATCGGCGCGGCGCCGTCTTCGGCGGCCGCCGGCGACGCGCCGTGAGCGGCGGGTCAGAACCGGTACGAGGTGGTCGCCTGGACGGTCAGGCGCTCTGGATAGGCCGTTCCGGGGTTGGCGGCAAGCGGGCGGCGGGTCGAGTCGTCGAGGACGTTGATCGCCCCGAGCGCGAGCGTGAGCCCCGCGGCGCCCGCGTTCTCCCAGCGCAGGTTGAGGTCGAGGTCGGCGTTCACGTCGCTCGAGGTGGTGTGGCGCTGGCGCTGATCGGTGCCGTCGGCGAAGTAGTCGGCGGAGCCGAGGATCCGCACCACCGCCGCAAGCGACACGCCGTCCGCCACGTAGTAGCGGGTGATGACGTTCGCCATCACGTCGGGGAAGGCGAGCAGCTCGCCGTCGGCGTCGGACGCGCCGAACGGGCCGTACTTGCCGGGATCGAACTCGGCCTTGGCCCACGACACGTTGACCTGCTCGTTGAGCTTGCCCCAGCGGACGTGGACCTCGGCCTCGGCGCCCCACGAGGTCACGTCGCCGAAGTTCACGAAGGTGCGCGGCGGGGGGACGTCGAACAGCGTGTTGAAGCTGATCAGGTTCACGAGCTCGCGGTGGAAGCCGGTGACCGAGAAGCCGAGCTCGGGCTCGGGCTGCCACAGGAGCTGGACGTCGTGGGACGTGAGGCGCTCGTTGTCGATGTTGGTCTGCGCCCGCTGCAGCTCGGGGAGCTGATCGGGAGTCAGCGGGCTCCCCGGCGGGATCGTGACGATGGCGTTGCGCTGGAACGCGGTGGGATGGAGGAAGGCCTTCTGGAAGACGTACTTGAGCTGGAACGTCTCGCGGCCGAGGGGCAGGACGCGGATCGCCGCCTTGGGATCCACCGAGTCGTCGAAGGTGTCCGAGCCGCTGTAGCGCACCCCGCCCTGCAGCGCGAGCCAGTCCGCGACCCACCAGTCGGCCTGGCCGAACACCGCCACGTCGAAGGCCTCGAACGGCACGATGCGCTTGCCGTCGGGCGTCGCGGCGAGCGACGAGCTGTCCTCGTACGAGGTCTGGCGGAGCTCCGCCCCGGCCGCGAGCCGGTAGTCGGCGCTCGGGAACCAATCGACCAGCGCGGTGGCGCCGCCGCGGTACTCGTCGAACTGCCTGACGGGCGCGTCGAACCCGCCGGTCAGGAGCTGGAGCGGCGTGCTGGCGTCGCCGTTGCGCACGTCCTTCTTCTGCCGCCACCAGTCGCCGAACACGGTGGCGCGGGTGTGCACCGTGCCCACCGGGTGGGTGTCCCAGGCCAGCTCGACGAAGTTGGAGAGGTTGCGCTCGCTGGCGTCGCTGCGCGGCAGGACGCGGTGGTCGGGCAGGTCGAGGGCGCGGACCGTGGCCTGGAACGGGCCCCAGGTGCCGTTGGCGTAGAGCTCGTACGCGGCGCCGGTGTCGTAGAGGCGCGAGTTGGCGTCGACGGGCTCGGAGCCGAGGAAGAGCGTCTTGCCGTCGTCGGTGCCGTTCGACTGGTAGAACTTGCCCGACGCGTACACGCTCGCGAGCTCGCCTCCCACGTCGCCGAACACCGCGTGCTGGGCGAACGCGCGGAAGGTGTCCTGGTTGCCGGTGCCGAGCGCGACCTCGGTCTCCTGGTCGCCGTCGGTGACGAAGCTCTGCGCGTCCTCGGTCACGATGTTGAAGACGCCGAGGAGCGCGCCGCTGCCCCACAGCACCGAGCCCGGTCCGGTCAGCACCTCCACCCGCTTCACGTTCTCGAGCGACATCGGGAACACGTGGTTGGGGTTGACCCCGTTGTTGAAGGTGCTGGTCATGTTGTGGCCGTTGAGGAGCACCACGAACTTGGAGTTGTTGTCGGTCACGATCCCGCGCGTGCCGATCACCAGGTCGTCGATGTCGGTGACCATCGTGAAGCCGGGGGTGATGCGGATCACGTCGCCGAGGGTGCGCAGGCCGAGCTCGCGGATGTCCTCGCGGGTGTAGGTCCGCACCACCGCGGGGGCGGCGCTCGCCGTCTCCTCGCGCTTCGACGCGACGTCGATCGTGCCGCCGCCGAAGAACACCTCGAGCGCCGCGGACTGGGCCTCGGCGCCGTCATCTGCGCGCGCCGCGCCCAGACCGGCGAGCACGACGAGCGCCAACCCCACGACCGCGATGCCCTTCGCGCGCACCCTCGCCTCCTGCTCGGTGCAGTAACGGAAAATACCGAGCCGCGGACACGATACACCGAACAGGGCCGCGGAGCGCTCCGAGCACGGTGGTCGTGCCGCTCGGCGCCTCGCGTCGCGGATCGTCGAGCGGCGTTTGACCCCCCGTTTCACGGGACGGTACGATCCCAGTCCCCGCCGAAGCCCATCGAGGACGCGCCGCGAGGCGCGACCCACGGCCCCGTCACGACGCCTCGCCTGGACCCCGAGTTGCGCGGACCGACGCGCCACCCGAGCGATCGACCCGCACGGCGTCGCTCGCCGCGACCGCTCCACCCGCGCGCCGCTCGCGCCGTGTGCGCGGCGCGCCCACGCGGTTTCGCCCCGTCCCGATGAGCCGCGCCACCAACCTCCTCATCGCGTTGACGATCGCCTCGGGCGTCTACGTCATCGCGTCCGACTCGTGGAACGCGGCCTACCGCCTCAACCTGGTGCTTCACCCGCTGCTCGGCCTCGCCGCGACGGTGGTCCTGATCGGGTACGCGGCGCGCCACCTGCGCGACAAGCTCAAGTCGCAGGTCAACGTCGGCAAGCGCGGCCTCGCGGTGTTCCTGCTGCTGCCCACCGTCGGCATCGCGATCGGCGAGGGCCTCGCGAGCACCCGCGGGCTGCGCTGGGTCCCGTTCGTGCTCGTGCTGGCGCTGCTCTTCCGCCCGGTGCGCGCCATCCTCGGCTTCGTCGTCGGGCGGCTCCGCCACGTGCCGTCGATCGTGCTCGGCAGCCTGACGCTGCTGGCGTGGGCGGTGGCGCTCGGCACCGGCGCGGCGCTCTTCCCGTGGCACTCGGCGCCGGTCGCTCATGCGACGCTGATCCTGCACCGCACGCTCGCGCTGGTGTGCGCCGCGCTCTACGTGATCCACGTGCTCTTCATCCAGGTCTACAAGGCCGAGCGCCGCGACCCCGCCACCGCACCCACCGACGCGCGCCGCGAGCTGCGCTTCGCGACCGGCGGCGTGATCACCTGCACGCTGGCGCTCGTCGGGCTGATCGCCGCCGAGCACATGCTCCGCCCCGCCGGCCGCACCACGGTCCTCGCGCGGCTCGCCGGCGACGGCCACCCCGCACCTCCCGAGTCGCCGTACGATGGCGCCGATCGCGCCGCCGTGAGCGCGATGAAGTCGTGCGGGCTGACCGACTGCCACCCCACCGTGGTGGACGACTTCGCGCACTCGAACCACGCCCGCTCCCCGAACACGCTGCACTTCCAGCGCGTCACCGCGCTCCTCGAGAGCGAGCGCGGCGCGGAGGCGACGCTGGTGTGCGCGGGCTGCCACTATCCGCTCGGCGTGACCACCGACCGCCCGAGCTTCCGCGACTACGCCGCCGGGCCTGGCTTCACCTGCGTCTCGTGCCACGCGATCCGCGCAGTGAACCTCGACCTCGGCCCCGGGCGCTCGAGCTTCACCCTCGACCCACCGCTCGACCACCTGCGCATGTTCCTCGACGCCTCGGGCGCGGAGAAGCCGAGCGAGTGGTCGCTGGCGCTGATCCGCATGAACCCGATCGGCCACGGGCGCGCGCTGCGGACCTCGCTGGTGGGCGACAACGAGCTCTGCCAGTCGTGCCACCACAACGAGATCCACGCCAGCGTCGACCCCGGTTTCGAGCGCCCCAAGTGCACCTCGTGCCACATGCAGCCACAGTCGATGCTCGACCGCCCGGGCACCTCGCACAATCACCTCTTCCCGGGCGCCAACACGGCGGTCCCCGCGGTGCTCGGCGACGACGCCACCGCCGCCACGTTCGCGGGCTTCCTGACCGGCGAGAAGAAGCTCTACCTCGACAACTGGGGCTCGGCGTGGGAGCTGCGCCCCAAGGGCGAGACCGGCCAGCACCGCGCGCTGTGGCTGCGCACCTCGGCCGACCTCGTGGGTGACGTGAAGGCCGGCGCCACCGTCGAGCTGCGCATCAACACCACCAACGTCGGCATCGAGCACCACTTCCCGGCGGCGCCGCTCGACCTCATCGACGCGTGGCTCGAGGTGGAGCTGCGCGACGCCTCCGGCCGCGTGCTGCTCGCGAGCGGCGCCCTCGACGAGCGCGGCCACCTGCCGCCCGACGCGCACCGCCTCGGCGGCTACGTCCTCGACACCAAGGGCGAGCGCCTGCGCTTCCATCGCATCTGGGACACCGGCGAGGAGAAGATCGAGCGCCAGGTGGCCAACAGCGAATCGACCCAGGACGTCTTCGCGGTGACGATCCCCTCCGACGTCGCCGCCGGCGACCTGCAATTGCGGGCACGCTGGAACTACCGGAAACTCACGCAGGAATTCCTCGACTGGGTGTACGAGGGCACCGGCACGCCGCCGCCGCGGGCGCCGGTCACGTCGGTCGCCCGGATCGACGCGCACTGGCCGGTGACCGTGGACGTCGCCGCCGAGCGCCGCGCGGAGGTGGGATCGTGAAAGCCAGGCACGTGGTGTGGGGGCTCGTCCTGGGCTTCCTGCTCCAGTCACTGATCCAGGGGTTCGACCGGTTCCTCTACGTGTCGTTCCCGGTGAACCTGTTCGGCACGCTCTTGCTCACGCTCACGCTGGTGGGCGTGGGGGTGGGCGCGCTCGCAGGCGCCACGCGTCCGCCGCTCAAGGCCTCGCTGTGGCTGGGCGCGGCGGCCATCACGCTGATCGCCGTGCTCGGCATCTGGCAGGGCACCAACGAGTTCGCGGTGCGCGGCACCGTGGTGGTGTTCTGCTACCTGGCGGGGATGTTCGGCGCGTTCCTGCTCGGACGCATCGCCGGCGATCGCACCGTGGTGATCGACGTCGCGGTGGTGATCGCGGTGCTGGCGCTGGTCGCCGGCATGTGCGGCATCCGCGACGTCTCGGTCCACTTCCTGCTCACCAACCAGTACTACCCGTACCCCAAGCCCACCCACCACGTGGCGCGGGCGATCGGCATGATCGGTGCCTGGGTGGTGAGCGGCGTGCTCGCCGGCATCCTGGGCAGCCGCATCGCGCAGCTCGTGCGCTCCACCGAGCGGCTCCACGCGACGCTGGCGGCGCTCGCCATCGGCCTCGCCGCGGGCGGCGTGGCCTCGTACTTCGCCCACCAGGCGATCAACCCGTACCGGACGATGGTGGTGTGGGGCGTGCTCGCGGTCGCGGCGCTGGTGTCGCGGCGCCTGGTGGTGGTGCCGGCGGGCGCGGTGGTGCTGGTGGCGATCGGGCTGTGGTCGGAGAAGATCGCGCCCGCGCCGTTCGTGTGGCGCCTCGCGGACTACAAGATCCGCAGCCAGCACTGGACGCCCTACTACAAGCTCGACTTCGTGAGCTTCAACGGCGACACCTGCATGGGCGGCGTCTACGACAACCTCATGCTCTGGTACCACTGCCAGGACCCGGAGAAGCTGCCGCGCGAGATCAGCACCGTGTTCCGGGTCGCCGGCGAGGGCCGCAAGAGCGCGCTCGCGATCGGCCGCACCGACAGCATGTACCTCTCGCTCCTCGAGAAGTGGCACGGCCCCCTCGAGCGCACCAAGTCCCTCGAGTACGACCGGACGGTCGTCGACCAGGTCACCGGTCCGTACTCGCGCTACTTCAACGACCGCTGGAAGAAGCCCGGCCACACCGCGGTGGCGGGCGACCTCAAGCGGCTCATCCACGAGGAGAAGGAGAAGTACGACATCATCTTCCTCAACGGGCAGATGATCCGCCTCTACCTCCACCCGCGCACGCTCATCCCGCAGGAGGACTACCTCTTCGACCACGACACCGTCGCGGACATGGTGCGGCTGCTCAACCCGGGCGGGCTCCTGGTGATCGACTGGGGCAGCTCGCAGGAGGTGGAGCTCTACGACGCGTGGTCGAACCTGCCGGAGGGCACGTACGCCTCGGCGTTCTGGACCACGCTCTCCAACCTGCCGATGTCGGGGCTGCCGCTGTTCTTCATGTTCGTGTCGCCGGACCAGGCGGTGGCCGAGCCGATGGCCGCGCGCATCGAGGCGCTCGGCATGGACCGCGAGCGCTCGCGCGCGGTCGGCGTGGATCCGGCGAAGATGACGCCCACCGACACCGACGACCGCCCGTTCCTGCAGTGGGGGCTCAGCATCTCGTACGCGGTGATGCCGGTGCCGCTGGTGCTGCTCCTCGGCACGGTGACGTGGCGGCTGGCGCGCCACGCGCGCGCGCTGGGCTCGGCGCCGCGGGTGGTGCGGCGCCTCGGCGCGCCGATCTTCTTCGTGGCGCTCGGCATCCTCGCCGGCTTCCTCGAGACGCTGATCGTGGGGCGGCTGTCCCGCGCCGACGCCGCGGGGGTGCCGATGGGCGCTGCGCTGCTGTGGCCCTTCTTCGCGCTCGGCTACGCGGTGCCGTGCGCGCTTCGCCTCGGCGACGCGGGCGTCGCCGCCCGGCGCGCGGGCGCCATCGCGGGCGCGCTCGCCGCGGCGGCGGGGCTCACGATCTCGCTGGTGCTGGAGACCTCGCTACCCGCGATGGTGGTCGCGTCGAGCCTGCTCGGGGTCGCCGTGGCGACGCTGATGGTGGCGACGCTCGGTGGGCTGAGCGGCGAGGCGCGCGGCCAGGCGTGGGGGTTGGCGCAGCTCGGATCGGTGCTCGGGCTCGCGCTCTTCCAGACCCTGGTGTTCGTGCTCGGCTTCCAGGGACTCTCGATCGCGTTCGCGGTGCTCGCCGTGGGGGTCGGCGCTGCCGCCACGCGGCTTCTGCCGTCGCGTCCCGCCGAGGGAAGCTGGGTCGGCGAAGGCTCGGCCAGCAGCGAAGCCCGCCCCAGCCCCGCGTGATCGCGTATCCCGAAAACAAAAAACGATCCGAGCCGGATGGCGACCTTGCGATCGCTATCCGGCTCGGATCGTTACCGCTTGAGCCGTGTAGGTGCTTCTTACTTCGGGTTCGAGGGCTTGGGCGGCTTGACGGGCGGTGCAGGTCTCCAGCTCGACATTGTGATCCTCCTTCGAGGGGGCTGAACGGACGTTACCCCAGCGCGTTTCGCGCTGTCAATCGTGCGCGACGCGCCACCCAGGACGGATCCCGAGCCCGCCGCCATCCACTCCCATGAGCCTGGTCAGCGACCTCATCGGCGAACAGAACGCCATCCTCCTCCACGAGGTCGAGTACGCGCTCTACTTCGTGTGGCCGCTCGCCGACGTGGTGAGCATCGTCGTCGCGCCGGCGGGCTTCTTCGCCAAGCCGCTACGCACGCTGCTCTACGTGCTGCTAGGTCCGATCGGCACCGCCGACCTGGTGCGGCGCGCGATGCAGGCGCGCGCGCGCTCGGCGGCGAGCGGCGCCGAGGCGCGTCCCAGCGAGATCCGCGTCGTGAGCACGATCGTGCTGCTCGCGTTCGCGGCGATGCTGGTGTCGGGGATCGTGCTCGCCACCCAGTACAAGTGGCCCGACTGGTACTTCCCGCTCGCGCGGCTGCACCGCGACGTGGGGCTCGGCTTCGCGGCGATCTACCTCGCCTACCTCGCGTGGCACGTGAAGCGCAACGCGGGCTGGCTCAACCTCGCGATCCACGCCGCGTTCACGGTCGCGCTGGTGCTGGTGCTCCTGTTCGTGAACGTGGACTCGAAGCTGCCCAAGCCGGTGCTGCTCGGCGCGGTGGTGACGATCTTCGCGTCGTCGATCTACCTGCGCCGCGTCGACCGCCGCACCGAGGAGGGGAAGAGCCGCGGTGGGCTGATCCTCAACACCTACCTGCTGATCGTGCTGGCGTCCGGCTTCTACCTGGTGCCGCAGGTGAACGTCGCGATCGCCAACAACTTCGGCAACTACTACTACCACCTGCACGGGCTCACCGCGCTCTTCGGCCTGCCGCTCGCGGCGTTCCTCTTCCTCCACCACGTGCGCAGGACGCCCACGAGCTTCCCGTGGCCGGCGAAGCTCGCGGTCGCCGCGGTCGGCATCCCGTTCGCCTGGTACACGCTCACCGTCGCGGACCGGAAGACCCACGCCGGCGAGCTCGAGGGCTATCGCAACCAGCGCCTGTTCGCGACCGGCACCATGGCCGGCGCGCCCGGCACCTCGGCGCCCCACGAGTGGTGGCGCGCCGAGATGAACGACGTGCGGAGCTGCCGCGGCTGCCACGACGTGCTGTTCGACCAGTGGGTGGGCTCGGCGCACGCGCTCGCCGGCAACAACCCGTTCTACGTCGAGGTCATGGGCGCCCTGGTGCGGCAGAACCGCATGGCCGAGACGGCGCTCTGCCAGTCGTGCCACCAGCCCGTGCTCTCCGCCCTCGAGGACCGCGAGTTCGCCACCAGCCCACAGGCGATGTCCGACGACTGGGGCGTCTCCTGCAAGAGCTGCCACCTCACCCACGAGGTCGAGAAGCCGCCCAGGAACGGGCGCTTCCTGATCCGCGAGGAGGAGCGCATCCCGGGCCTCCTGAAGCCGGGCGACGAGTACCTGCCTCCTCCCCACGGCGCGATCCGCGACGACCTCCGGCTCCACCTCAAGGGCTTCTCCAACTCGGTGCTGTTCGGCTCGCGCGAGTTCTGCTCGTCGTGCCACCGCATCGAGCTGCCCAACGCGGCCAAGACCGTGCTGCCCAACCCGTACGACGGCGCGCCCGGCTTCGGCGTGGTCGAGGAGCAGTGCAAGGCCTGCCACATGCCCGAGGACACCGAGAACCGCGCGGGCGTGCGCTTCCCCAACCACCACATGTTCGGCGTGAACACGCAGTGGGCCGAGATGGTGCCGGTGGACGCCCACGTCGATCAGCTCGCGTCGGCGCGCGAGGGCGACCGCAAGCTGGTCGCGTGGCTCGCCGGCAAGACGCCGCAGACCGGCGGGCTCGGCATCAAGGCCGACCGCCCGGCGTTCGACCTGGCGCTCGCGTGGGCGGGCGCCACCGCCGAGGCGCCGCTCGCCGTCACCGTCACCAACGTGCGCGGCGGCCACCCGTTTCCGCTCGGCGCCCTCGACCTCAACGAGGCGTGGCTCTACGTGGCCGCGCTCCCCGCCGGCGGCGGCGAGGTGCCGCTCTGGGAGTCGGGCGCCATCGACGCCGCCGGCAACGTCGACGCCGAGGCGCGCCGCTTCGGCGCCACGCTCCTCGGCGCCGACGGCCTCCCCCTCACCCACCACGACATCCTCACCGTCACCGGGCTCGCCGACGTCCGGCTGCTCGCGCCGGGCAAGCCGCACCGCGAGGACTACGCCGCGGCGTGGGCCAGCGGCGCCACCTACCCGGTGACGATCCGCGCCGAGCTGCGCTACCGCCGCGCGCGCCAGGAGTTCATGGACCACGTGTACGGCGCGGGCGCGCGCACCATGCCCTTGACCGTGCTCGTCACCGCGAGCTGCGAGCTCGCCGCTCCCGATCGACCGTGTGAGGTCAAGCCCTCGTGACCGAAAGCGCCGCCCCGCCGAAGCCGTCCAAGCCATCGAAGCACGGGCGCGGCTGCGTCGCCGCCGCGTTCGTGTTGCTCGCCAGGATCGTCGGCGCGTTGCTGCTGGTGATCGCGCTGCTCGCCGGCGGGCTGCTCTGGTACGGCCGCGGCAGCCTCGAGGCGGGCGCGATCGGCGCCGGCAAGAAGGTCTTCATGTGGGTGCTCGGCTACCGCGGGCCGCTGCTCGGCTACTGGGGCACTCCGGTGATCTGGCTCGAGGCGGGCGGCGATCACGCCTACGCGGGCGTCGCGACCCACCTCGAGGTCCTCGACATCTCGAAACCGGACGACATCCGCACCGTCGGGCAGCTCGCGCTGGGCGGGATC
>CAYMQR010000014.1:0-21976 GCA_964392195.1 uncultured bacterium
CCAGCAGCTCTTCGGCCATGGAACCGCCCGGCGCTCCGCGCAGTGGTCGTGAGGAGGAACGTCGCGCTGCAACTAGCGCCGACGGGGAGCGGGTGTCAAGGAACGTGGTGGCCTCGCCGGCTGCGATTGACCCGCCGAGAAACGCGCGGCTAGGTTGCGCGTCGGAGGACGTCGAGAATGGCGAAGCTCATCGAGGAACGGCTCACGGTCGGACCGCTGCAGTGCAACTGCGTGATCCTGGGCGATCCCGTGACCAAGGAAGCGATCGTCGTCGACCCCGGCGGCGACATCGACCTCGTGAAGTTCCGGCTCGCCGAGCTCGGCCTGACGTGCAAGTCGATCGTCCACACCCACGCGCACCTCGACCACGTGTGCGGCACCGGCGACCTGCAGCTCGCGACCGGTGCGCCGGTGTCCCTGCACGAAGGCGACCTGCCTCTGCTCCAGGCGCTGCCCATGCAGGCGCAGATGTTCCGCTTCCCCAAGCCGCGCGAGGTCGAGGTGGATCGTTTCCTCGCCGACGACAACCTGGTCACAGCGGGCGAGCTCACCGCGAGCGTGATCCACACCCCCGGTCACACGCCCGGGAGCTTGTGCTTCCTGGTCGACGGCGGCCCGCTGATCGCCGGCGACACGCTGTTCCAGGGCGGCATCGGGCGCACGGACCTGTGGGGCGGCGACTTCGAGGCCATCATGCAGTCGATCCGCGACCGGCTGATGACCTTGCCCGACGACACCGTGGTGATCCCGGGCCACGGCCCGGCCACGACCGTCGGTCAGGAGAAGCGCTTCAACCCGTTCATCCGCGCTTACGGCTGAGGCGGGCGGCGCCCGGCGCCGCTCACACCACCATGGCGGCGCGCAACTCGTGCTCCTTCGCCTCGCCGACCAAGAGCCGCGCCAGCGCCAAGGCGAACTCCATCGACGTGCCGGCGCCGCGGCTGGTGACGATGCCGTCGTCGATCACCACGCGCTCCTCGCTGGTGTGGACGCCGGTGAGCACGGCGAGGACCGAGGGATGGCTGGTGGCGCGCTTGCCCGCCAGCAGCCCGGCATCCCACAGCACCGTGGGCGCGGCGCACACCGCGCCGATCAGCGAGCCGGCGCGCCGCGAGCGCTCGAGGATCGCGCGGATGCGGGGGTCGGCGCGCAGGCGGTTGGTGCCGCCCAGCCCGCCGGGGAGGACCACCGCGTCGAACGCCACGTCCACCACCGCGTCGAGCGCGAGGTCCGCGACCAGCTTCACGCCGCGTGAAGCCTCGATCACGCCGTCGACGAGGCCGGCCACGGTGACCTCGGCGCCCGCGCGCCGCAGCACGTCGATGACCGTGACCGCCTCGATCTCCTCGACACCCGGAGCGATCGGCACCAGCACGCGGGGAGCGTTCCGCCCGGCGGCCTGGCCGGTGGCGGTCATCGCGGGCTCTCGAGGAAGGGCAGGGCGACGACGGTCGCGGCCACCGCGTCACCGGAAGGACGGCGCAGCGTGAGCGCCGTGCCCGGCTCGACGTATTTCCACTTGAGATAGCCAAGCGCCAC
The DNA here is from genome assembly GCA_964392195.1 of uncultured bacterium. GTDB lineage: Bacteria > JADJOY01 > JADJOY01 > JADJOY01 > JADJOY01 > JADJOY01. Next base: position 1,540 of record CAYMQR010000014.1, read on the forward strand.
GGTCCGGCCGAGGGTGGGCGAGAGCACCGCGCGGGTGACGCGACCGACGGCCTCGCCATCGCCGTCGACCTCGATGGCGGTTCCGCTCTCCGGGACCGTGCCGTCGGCGATCGAGAGGCCGACCAGGCGCTTGCCGATGCGGCCCAGGTGGGTCGCCTTGGCGATCACCTCCTGCCCGACGTAGCAGCCCTTCGTGTAGCTGATCGCGTCGTTCAGGTTGGCCTCGAGCGGCAGGTTCGAGTCGTCGACGTCGACGCCCCAGCGGGCCTCCCCGGCCTCGAGCGTCGCGACGTCCCAGGCCTCGCGGCCGAGCGGCGCCGCGCCGGTCGCGGCGAGGCGGTCCCACAGCTCGCCGGCCGGGCCGACCGCGACCCACACGTCGAAGAGGTCCTCGCCGGCGGCGCGGCGTCGCGCGACGTGGCTGCCGTCCGCGAGCGCCGTCCACGCGAGCGGCGCGAGGGCCGCGGCCTCGCCGCCCAGCGCCTTCTCGACCACGGCGCCCGCTGCCGGTCCCGCGACCGCCAGGTGCGCCCACTCGGCGGTGACGTCGGTGAGCTCGGCGTCCTCCGAGATCAGGAAGCGATCGAGGGCCTCGCGGGTGGCGTCGGTGCGCTCGGGCTCGGTGTCGAGCCAGTGCTCGTCGGCTCCGCACCACAGGTGGAGGTCGGAGACGAGCTTGCCGGTGCGCGTGAGCAGGGTCGCGTGGCAGCCGTGGCCTGCGCCGGTCTTGAGGACGTCGTTCGAGAGCTGGCCCTGGAGGAACGACGCGCGCTCGCTGCCGGTCACGCGGATGCGGCCGCGATCGGAGCGATCGACGAGCGCGGCGCCGGTGCGAAGCGAGGCGAGCTCGGCGGCGGGGTCGCGGTAGCGCAGCGGCACGAGGAAGCCGGCGCGGTCCTCGAACGCGGCGCCGAGCTCGGCGTGGCGGGAGTGCAGCGGAAGCTCGCGGGACATGGGACGGATCTCCTCCGTACGGCTGGGGGAACGGTACAGAATATCAGTGCCGCGCGCGCGCCGGCGCATGCTTGAATCGGCCCGCCGAGGTCAGGCAGTTTGGACGTCTCCTCGCCGACGACGAGGCTTCGCGTGCGCGTCGGCGCGCGTCCCCCCGAAAGGACAGGTTCCGCATGAGCTTGGTCGACGATCTCGAGTTCGCCGCGGTGATCGCCCGCGAGGCCGCCAAGGCCGCGATGCACTTCTACGACCCGAACGTCCGCATCCAGCTCAAGCCCGGCGACGAGCCGGTCACCGAGGCCGACCACGCCGCCAACGCCATCCTGGTGTCGCGGCTGCGCGAGCGCTACCCGAAGGACGCCATCCTCTCCGAGGAGTCGCCGCTCGCCGACGACCGCTTCCACGCCGAGCGGGTGTGGATGGTCGATCCCCTCGACGGCACCAAGGAGTTCATCGCGCGCAACGGCGAGTTCGCGGTGATGATCGGGCTCGCGGTCGACGGACGCCCCGCGGCCGGCGCGGTCTACCAGCCCGACGGCGACATCCTCTACCTCGGCGCGGTGGGTGTGGGCGCCTGGGTCGAGCGGACCCCGGGCAAGCGCGAGCCGCTCGCCGTCACCGGCGAGAGCGACCCGGCGAAGATGCGGCTCGCGGTGAGCCGCTCGCACAAGCCGAAGATCGTCGACGAGATCTGCAAGAAGCTCTCGATCACCAGCGAGACCCCGTCCGGCAGCGTCGGGCTCAAGATCGGCATGATCGCGACCCAGCGCGCCGACCTCTATCTCCACCCGTCCGGCGGCACCAAGGACTGGGACACCTGCGCCCCCGAGGCGATCGTGCACGCCGCCGGCGGAAAGATCACCGACGTGTTCGGCGAGCCGCTGCGCTACCGCGAGGCGGACGTCGAGAACAAGCAAGGCGTGGTGGCCTCGAACGGCCAGGCACACGAGCGCATCATCGAGATCCTGGCGCCCCTCTGCGAGCACCTTCGCGCGAAGTGAGGCCGCGGCGGGGGGCCGGCGCACGCCGCGCCCCGCCGCCCCCGCGACCACCGCATGGCAGTCCGCGAGCACACCACCGCGTCGCTGGCGCGCCTCGATCCGAAGCTCGAGGTGCGCGCGTTCCTGCGCGCCGTCGTGGCGTTCCGCTGCGGCGACGAGCTCGGCGTCGGCGAGGCGATCAACATCAGCGCGAGCGGCATGTTCGTCGCGAGCGACCAGCTCCCGCCGCTCGGCGCGGTGCTCGACCTCAAGCTCTCCATGGCCGAGGAGATCGGCAGGGAGATGCTGGTGCTACGCGGCGAGGTGGTGCGGCGAGAGACCGGCGCCGCCGGCGAGCACCAGCCGCGCGGGATCGGCGTGCGGTTCCTCAACATCACCGTCGAGGACCAGGACAAGATCCGCCAGTGGGTGCTGTCGAGCGCGGTCCGCACGATCTACCAGGACGAGCTCCAGACCCGTGACGTGGTCGGGCTCGCCGAGGCGCGCCGCTACGAACTGATCGGGCTGATCGGCTCGGGCGCGACCAGCGAGGTGTTCAAGGCGTTCGACGCGGTGCTCGGGTTCACCGTGGCGCTCAAGGTGCTCAAGCCGCACTACGTCGAGGACGACGAGTTCCTCGGCCGGCTGCGCCGCGAGGAGCGGCTGCTCGGCCTGGTCGAGAGCGAGCACGTCGCGCGCATCTACGGTTCGGGGATGCTGGGCCGGCGGCCGTTCATCTCGATGGAGTACATCCCTGGCGTGCAGCTCAGCCGCCTGATCGTCGACCGCGGCTGGCTGCCCGAGCGCGACGTGGTGGAGCTGATGATCGACGCCACCGAGGGCGTCGCCGCGGCGCACCGGCAGGGGATCGTGCACCGCGACCTCAAGCCGTCGAACCTGATGGTGACGCCCGAGGGCCGCGTGAAGGTCCTCGACTTCGGCATCGCCCGTGCCCGCGAGGACATGCGCATCACCCGCGCCGGCGATTTCCTCGGCACGCCCGCGTACAGCGCCCCCGAGCAGCTCGTGGGCGCCAGCGTCACTCCGCGCGGCGACGTCTACTCGCTCGGGTGCGTGATCTTCGAGGCGCTCACCGGGCGGCTCCTGCTCGACGCCGACAGCATCCGCGGCATCGTCGACCAGCAGCTCCACTCGGACGTTCCCACGCCACGCGGGCTGCGGCCCGAGGTGTCGACGGCGCTCGAGCACGTCGTTCAGGTGTGCCTGGCGCCCGATCCCGCCGATCGCTACCCCGACGCCGGCGCGCTCGCGGCGGCGCTGCGCGCGGTGCGCGGCAGCGTGCTCGCGCTCGCGCCCGCGCCGGTGCGCCGTCGCGCGCTGGTGGCCGACCGCGACGCCGGCTCTGCCGAGCTGGTGAGCCAGGCGCTCGAGGCCGAGGGCTTCGAGGTGGCGCGGGTGCAGGACGGCTACAAGCTCGTCGAGGTCGCCCTCGAGAAGGGCGCCGACGTGGTGTTCCTGAGCGCGATCCTGCCCACGATCGACGGCCTCGAGGCGGCGCAGATCCTGCGATCGAGCGCGCGCACGCGGGAGGTGCCGCTGGTGCTGATGTCGGACCGCGAGGCGCACAAGAGCGTCGCCGGGTTCATCGGCGGCTGTCATTTCCTGAGCAAGCCGGTGCGCGCCACCGAGGTGGTGGGCTGCGTGCGCGGGCTCGGCGGCGCGGGAAACCGATGACGCGGGTGGGCGCGCGAGCGGCGCTGGCGGCGCTGGTGGCCGCGCTCGCGTGCGGCGTGGCGGCGCCGCGCGCGGCGGCCGCCGGCGAGCTCTGGTCCACCGAGGTCGAGGGACGTTTCCGCGGGCTTTGCTCGGATGCGCCGCCCTCGTTCACGCGCGTGCCGCTCGACGGCTACGCGCTGCGATGCCGCCACCTCGCCGCCAACCACGAGTGGTTCGCGGCGCGTTTCCTCGACGGCTCGTACCGCCGGATCGCGGACGCGGTGCGCCGCGAGGCCGGCGAGGTGCGCTCGGTGTTTTACCCGTTCGGCGGATCCGATCTGGTGACCCCGTTCGCGGTGTTCCCGGACGCCGAGCAGGTGACCGCGGTCGCGCTCGAATCGGTGGGCACGCCAGCGAGCTTCGCGGTCGACGCCCGCGAGAAGGCGGTGGTGTTCCCCGAGCGCGCCGAGGAGCTGACCGAGCCGAGCTCGGTGCGGCTCGTGCTCTCCGCGATGGTGTCGTTCTACGCCGTCGGTTACTTCACGGTGGACGAGCCGTTTCCCTCGATCCCGGTCTCGCACGTGGTGGTGCTGCAGGCGATCCACGACCTGCGCGGAACGATCGACGGCGTCCGCGCGATCGAGCCCGCACCCGACGGCACGGTGCGGGACGCCGCTGCGGGGGCGCCGGGGCTCGAGGTGGCGTTCCGGACCCCGGACGGCAAGCGTCGGATCTATCGCTACTTCACCGCCAACCTCGGCAACAGCTCGTTCCCGCTCGACGGCGGCCTCGCCAGGCTGGTCGCGAGCCAGAAGCCGGATGGGGTGTTGATCAAGGCGGGAAGCAACCTGATCGTCGAGCCGGGCTTCACCAACGTGCGCGCGCTGGTGATGGGGAACGCACGCGCGATCGTCGAGGACGGCGAGCTGGCGGGCGAAGGCGGTGACCCGAACCCGGTGGCGGGCTTCCGCCACGTGCCGGTGCAGCTCGACGGACTCGGCATCGGCTACGCGCAGCACGCGGCGGTGAACCAGGCGGACCTGTGGGTGCGTGGCGGCGGCTCGGGCGCGGCGCGCGGGAGTGGCTCGTGAAGCTTCTGGTGCTGGGTGCGAGCGGCTTCCTCGGCCGCGCGGTGGTGAGCGAGGCGCAGGCGCGCGGCCACGAGGTCGTGACGCCTGCTGGCGAGAGCGGGGCGAGCGTCACGGTCGAGGCCGATTCCCTCGAGCTCGCGGCCGGCGACGCGCGCCAGCGCCACGAGCTGATCGAGAGCGCCCGCGAGGTCGACGCGATCGTCGCCACCGAGCCGCTCTCGCGGCTGGCTCCGCCGCGCGTGATCCCCACCGTCGAGGCCTGTCTCCAGCGCGCGAGCCTGGCGCTGGAGGCGGCGGCGCAGTCGCGGGCGAAGCGGCTGGTGTGGGTCGGCTCGGCGCTCGCGGTGGGCTCCTCGGTGCTCAAGACCGCGCGCTGCACCTCGCGCGACTGGACCCTCGGCAAGAGCGACGCGCGCGTCCGCGCCCACGTGGAGTCCGAGCAGTGGCTGGCGCGGGAAGCGGGTGAACGTGGCGTGACGCTGGTCCGCGTGCTGCCCACCCGCGTGCTCGGGCCAGGCTCCCCCGAGCCCGCGCGCGACCTCAAGCTGGTGCGCGCGTACGCGCGCTACCGGGTCGGGCTCTTCGCCCACGGCGGCCTCAACGTGATCGACGTCCGTGACGCGGCGCAGGCGGTGGTGAGTGCGGCCGAGCGCGGCGAGGGCGGGTCCCGCCATCTGGTCGGCGGGCACGACCTCACTTACAAGGCGTTCTACGTGGCGATCGCGGACTCCATCGGCTCGAGGCACCTCCACCTCGCGGTGCCGCGCGGGCTGGCGCTGGTCGTGTTCGGCGCGCTCGAGGCGGTGAGCCTGCTGATGGGACGCAGCGCGCCGCTCGACCGCAACTTCGTCGACCTGCACTTCGGGCGCTACGCGTTCTACGACTCGAGCGCGGCGCACGCGGCGCTCGGTGTCACGCCACGGCCGCTCGCCGACACGATGCGCGCGAGCGTGGACGCCCTGCGTGCGGCGCGCCTGCTCGGCTGAGCGCCCGGGCCGGCGCCGCGGGGACCGCCGCTCACAGACCCAGCATCTCGTCGACGAGCTCGTCGACGAGGTCGCGCGCCAGCGCGGTGACGCGGTCGCGCTCGCTGGCGCCACGCAACATGCCGAGCAGCTCGGTGTGACGCTCGCCCGAGACCTCGAACTGCTGGGTGTTCTCGGCGTTCGACGGGTCGATGAGCCGGGCGGTGAGGCGCAGCTCGAACCACGAGGTGTCGGAGGGGTAGTCGAAGGAGAGCAGCCCGCCGAGGGCGTCGACCGAGCCCGCGCCGCGGCGGATCGCGCCGTCGTAGGTGACCTTGAGCACCCGCTCGGCCTGGTGGGTGCGCGCCATCCCGGCGTAGCTCAGACGCTCCTCGAGCTCGTCGAGCGACTCGCCGGCCGACGCGGTGAGCTGCTCGCGCTTCAGCACCACCGGACGCACGCCGTTCGCGACCAGCCGGTCGTGGATCTCGAGCGGCACCGCGGTCTCGACCACCTCCACGAGCAGCTTGCGGTCGGCCTCGCGCATGGCACCGCCGGCCTGCGGGACGAGCGGGTCGAGGCGCGCCGACCCGGGAGGCAGCACCACGATCGCGTGCGGCCGCAGCGTCGCGGGTCGGGGTGCCACGCACCCGCCGAGCGAGGTCAGCGCGAGCGCGAGGGCGCCGCCGAGGACGCGGGACGCGAGCGGAGCATGGCTGGCGAACATGGCGCGAGATATAGCAGGGCGGCTCCGGTCGCGGCTCGCTGCGCGGCACACCGACGCCGAACGCGGTGGTGCCGGCGGGGAGCCCGGCTATAATCCCGCGGCTTGGGCGCGAAACCTTCGCAGCAACGCGGTGTGGTCGGGGACGACGTGAGCGAGCAGCGGATCGGATGGCTGTGCCCGGGGCAGGGTTCGCAGCGCGTCGGCATGGGCGCGAGCCTGATCGCGAACCATCCCGAGGCACGGCAGTGGTTCGAGCGAGCTGACCACGCGCTCGGCTTCGGGCTCACGCGGCTCTGCTTCGAGGGTCCCGAGGACGAGCTCCGGCTCACTGAGAACGCGCAGCCGGCGTTGCTGCTGGTCGGCGTCGCGACGGCGCGGGTCCTCGAAGGCCTCGGCGTGCAGGCCGGGATGGCGGCGGGACACAGCCTCGGCGAGATCACCGCGCTCACCCTCGCCGACGCGCTGCCCTTCGAGGACGCGCTCCGGCTGGTGCGGCTTCGCGGCCGCTACATGCAGGAGGCGGTGCCCGCCGGCCAGGGTGCGATGGCGGCGCTCAGGACCGGGGACGCCGAGGTGCTGCGCGAGATCCTCGCCGCGGTCGAAGGAAACCTCGGGCTGGTGGTGGCGGCGAACTACAACGGTCCCGACCAGACCGTGCTGAGCGGCACCGCCGCCGCCGTCCGGCGCGCCGTGGAGATAGCCCGCTCGCGCCGGGTGGTGGGGCGCGAGATCCCGGTGAGCGCACCCTTCCACTGCGAGCTGATGCGCCCGGCGGCGGAGCGGTTCAGCGACGCCCTCGGCGCGCAGCCGTTCGGAGAGCGGCTGCGGTTTCCGGTGGTCACCAACGTCACCGCGGAGCCGGTCACGAGCGGCGCCGCGGCGCGCGAGTTCCTCGCGCTGCAGGTGACCCATCCGGTGCGGTGGGGCGACTGCCTGGCGCGTATGGTGGCGAACGGGATCACGCGCTTCGTGGAAGTCGCGCCCGGCGACGTCTTGACCAAGCTCGGCCGCCGGATGGCGCCCGAGCAGACCTTCCACGCCGCCGACGGCGTCGACGGGCTCGCGCAGGTGGCGCACGCGCTGCAAGCCGCGGCGTGAGACACCCTGCGTCGAACGGGGCCGGCGCGCCGGCCCGGGAAAGGCCGAGGAACCGCGGATGAGGATGCCGGTCCTCTTCGAATGCCCCGCCTGCGGCAAGAAGCACTACGTCGCGTTCTGCGCCGGCAACGACGGCGGCGCGGAGTGCGGCAATCCGTTCGTGTCGAGCTTCTTCCCCTCCGGGCGGGACGCGCTCTGCCCCAAGCACCAGCCGTCCTCGCGACCGGTGGGCAAGGGCGCCGCTGCCGTGCCCGCGGTCGAGGTCCCGCGGAACCGCTGCCCGTCGACGCAGGCGGAGCTCGACCTGGAGGAGATCCTGCGCGGCCCGAGCCAGGGCGCGCCTCCGCCGGCGGCGCCGACCCCGCGACCGGCCACGCAGCGCATGTCTACACCCGCGCCGCAGCCCCGTCCCGCCGCGGTTGCCGCGCCCGCGACGGCGCGCCCGCCGACCGCGGTGCGGCCCGCGCCGATCGCGCTCGACGGCGACACGCCGGTCTCGGGGACACCGATCGAGAGCGGCAAGTCCATCCCGTCGCACGTGAAGTGTCCGAGCTGTTTCGTCATCTACGATCGGACCACGAATGAGAGGTGTCCGCGCTGCGGCGCCTCTCCCGACGCGGTCCGCAAGGCGCGCCGCGAGGTCCCGAGCGCGGCGCTCGAGTCGGCGGGCGAGGCGCTCACGCTGCTGCTGCTCGAGCACTGGAAGGTCCTCGCGGTGCTCGCCGGGGTGATCGTCCTCGGTCTCGCCGCGCTCGCCGCCACAGCCAGCGCGGGCTGGGTCACCGCGGTGTGCCTGGTCGGTGTGGTGGTGACGCTGATCGCGGGTATCGCCGCGACGATGGTCTACTTCCGTGCGATCGAGATCCCCTTCTACAAGACGCAGCTCGCGGCGCGCGCGCGAGGCGGCGACGGACCGTCGCTCGTCGCCCAGCTCCGTACCGCGCTCGGCGGCCTACGCCGCGGCGGAGGGGACGCGTCGCGCGGGTCCGGCGCCGCGCTGCGCGAGGAGAGCTCGACCGACCTCGCGGGAATGCCGGGTGGAAACGACGACCTCGGGGACGAGAGCGAGCCGTCGGGCGCCGGGATCACGGTACGCGCCGCTTACCTGGGCGGCCATCCGAGCCTGCCGCGCGCGGGGGCGGGCCGGCTCCGGGTCGACGGTCGGCGCTTCGAGTTCGAAGGCCGGCGCGGGGGCTTCCGGATCGCGGCAGGTGCGGTGGAGCGCGTGCAGGTGAGCTGGATCGGCTGGATCGTCGCCGCCGTGCTCTCGATCGCGGTGGGCGTGGCGCTGGTCAAGCTCGCGCCCGGCGCGGTTCACGCCTACCGCACGCCGCCGTGGGTGCCGTGGGGCCCACAGCTCGCGACGTGGCTGCGCTGGGCGCACGATGTCTCGCTGGCCGGCGCGGGAGTGATCGCGACCCTGCTCGGGCTGGGGCTGCTCATCGCGCGGCACGTGGTGATGACGGTCACCTGCCGCCGCGACGACGCCCTCGACGTGGTGCGCTTCCGCCTCGACCCGATCGCCGCGCTTCGTGTCCGGCGTGCGCGAGGCTGACGCCATGCTCGAGGGCTATCGCGTCCTGGTGGTCGACGACCGTGACGATCACGGCTACGCCTGCTCGCTGATGGTGCGCTCGCTCGGGGCCGAGGTCGAGGTGGTGAGCTCGGCGCGCTCGGCGCTCGACGTGTGCGACTCGTCGCCCCCCGACATCGCGCTGCTCGACTACATGATGCCGGAGATGGACGGGCTCGAGCTGTTGCGCGAGATCAAACGCCGCGACCGCGACGTCGAGGTGGTGATGATGACCGCGTTCGGCACCATCCCGTCGGCGATCGAGGCGGTCCGGACCGGCGCCTTCGACTACCTGGCGAAGCCTTTCGGCGCCGCCGACCTCGAGCGCGTTCTCCGCAACCTCCTCGAGCAGCGTGGGAAGTCGCTCGAGAGCCACCGGCTGCTGCGCTCCACCCGCTCCACCGGACGGTTCGGTCCGCTCGTGGGCTCGTCGCCCGCGATGCTCGAGATCCTCGACGTGATCCGGCGCGCGGGGCCGAGCGAGTCGACGATCCTGATCCAGGGCGAGAGCGGCACCGGCAAGGAGCTGATCGCGCGCGCCATCCACGACGTGAGCCGCCGCCAGGGCAAGCGCTTCGTCACCGTCGACTGCGGCTCGATCCACCCCAACCTGATCCAGAGCGAGCTGTTCGGACACGTGCGCGGTGCCTTCACCGGCGCCACCCAGTCGACCGAAGGGCTGATCCGCTGGGCCAATGGCGGGACGGTGTTCCTCGACGAGGTGGGCGAGCTGCCGCTCGACACCCAGACGCAGCTTCTGCGCGCGATCCAGGAGAAGGCGATCCGGCCGGTGGGCAGCACCAGCTATCACGAGGTCGACGTGCGGTTCCTCGCCGCCACCAACCGCGACCTCGAGCAGGCGGTGCGCAACGGCACCTTCCGGCAGGACCTCTTCTACCGCTTGCACGTCGTGCAGATCCGGGTGCCGCCGTTGCGCGAGCGGGCACTCGACGTCGCGATGCTGGTCGACCACTTCCTCGCCCAGCACCGCCGCGACGGCGAGGTGCTGCGTGCCTCGCCGTCCGCCCTCGAGAAGCTGATGCGGTATCCGTGGCCGGGCAACGTGCGCGAGCTCGAGAACGTGATCGAGCGCGCGGTCGCGCTCGGCGCGCGCGAGAGCCTCGAGCCGAGCGACCTGCCGCGCCACATCGTGGACTGGCGGGCGGAGGGCCAGCCGCCCGCCGACGCGAGCCTGGCGATCGATTCGCTCGAGCGGGAGGCGATCGAGCGCGCGCTCAGCCGCACCGGGGGAGACAAGGCGAAGGCGTCGAAGCTCCTCGGCATCGACCGCAGCACCCTGTACCGCAAGCTCAAGCGCTACGGCCTCGACGAGCAGGGCTAGCACCGGGAACCGAGCGCGGCACATGGGGTGTCGCAGAATGCGACGACCTCGCAGATTGCGACGAGCCCGGCCTGCCGCGTGGTGGTTGGGACGGGGGGACGAACCACGCAGTCCCCTGATTCCACGGCTTCCGTGAACCGCGACACACGACACGACCCAGGCATTGATCTTGCTAACCCGAGTCTGTAGGATCGTTTTCACCCCACACATGCTTGCGGACCGCTTTGGAGGCAGGATCGATGGCGGATCCAAATGCCCGTGACGCCGATCGGAGTACCGATCGCGCAACCCCGACGGACCCCAACGGGTCGAAGGCCGAGCTTCCGATCGTGTCGGACAGCTCGGTGGCGTCGGGAGGGCCGATGACACGAGTGGGGCGGCGTGGGCGGCTCGCCCAGGGGGGGTACTCCCTCATCGAGCTCCTCGCGGTGGTGGCGGTGTTGCTCATCATCGCGGCGCTCGCGGTGCCGCAGATCCTGGGAATGCGCGAGAAGGCAAAGGGGAAGGAGTGCGACCGGCTCTTCCACGCCCTCGACTCCGAGATCCACAACGCCCTCGACGACCTCATCTTCACCTCGACCGAGGTCATCGACATCGTCCTTCGCGCCCACGGCGACGAGGACCGCAACCCGCGCAACAAGTCGCAGCCCGTGTTCGTCCAGAGTGTGAACGCGTCGGGGGTCAACTACGTCGACCCCGCGCTCATCGAGAGCTGCCAGATCGTATTCTCGGGCTCGAACGTGCTCACGGTGGCCGCGCGCCAGGCGCGCACCGAGCAGGACGAGGGCGGCGGCGAGCGGACGTTCGCGATCGGACTGCAGTGATCTGATTGGCGTCGCCCGGATCGGGCGACGAGCGTGGCGGAATCGAAGCGCCGGTCCCCCCACGGGGCCGGCGCTCTTCGTTGCGCGGGGTGGCTCTCGCGGCGCCGCTCGGCCCGGGAGCCTCGGGCGGGTTCGTCGCGAGGCCGACGAGTCGTCGTCCCATCGTGGGGAACGCGGGACGTCGGCCCGCGGTCGCACGCCACCGGACGGTGAGCGCCGACGTTCGGAGCACCCCGCGAGATCACGGCGAACCGTCGGTCGCAGCAGAAGGCGACCGAGGTGTCCGGGCCGAGCTCCACCGCCGCATGAGCGCTTCCACGCGCGCGCGGGTCGCGGTCAGGTCGCCCGAGTTGTCGATCACGTGGGTGGCGCGGCGCGCTTTCTCGGCGAGCGGGAGCTGGCTCGCGAGGCGCGCCGCGATCTCCTCGTCGCTCCAGCCATTGCGGCTGCGCAGCCGCGCGTAGATGGTCGGCTCGTCGGCGACGACGGCCACCGTCTCGTCGAAGCGCTTCTCGCCGCCGGTCTCGAAGAGGAGCGGCGCTTCGACGATCACGACCCGCGCGCGTCGGAGCGCGAGCTTCGCGAAGCGCCACGCGAGCGCGCGCCGGATGCGTGGGTGGGTGATCGCCTCGAGCCGCTTGCGCGCGGCGGTGTCGCCGAACACGCGAGCCGCGAGGCGCTCCCGATCGAGGGAGCCGTCGGGGCGGAGCATCTCCGCGCCGAACTCGGTCACGATCGACCGCAGCCCGGACGTGCCGGGCGCGACGACGTCGCGCGCGATCTGGTCGGTGTCGACGATCTCGGCGCCGAGCTCGCGCAGCATCGCCAGCACGGTCGACTTGCCGCAGCCGATGCCGCCGGTGAGACCGATGCGTTTCATCGCCGCGGACGCGCCGGGCTCACGGCTTCTGGGTCTGCTTGTACTTCTTGAGGAACTCTTCGTAGCTCTCGCGCGCGGGTTCCGCACGGGACGCGCTGCCGGGGCCGGTGCGGCTCGCGGTGCCGGTCGCCGCCGCCTTGCCGCTCGCCGTGCCACCCGGACCGGTGGCGACGCTGGCAGGTGGCACCGGTCCGGTCGGGACCGGAAGGGCGCCCGGTCCGCGCTTCGCATGGACGCGCGCGACGTCGTCGCGCAACGTGCTCCAGTTCTTGTCGAGCGAGAGCGCGTACTGGTAGGCCTGCTCGGCGCACGCGTAGTCTCGGTCCTCCTCGCAGATCTTCCCCACCCAGTAGTGCGGCACCGAGTGGCCGGGGATCACGGCGATCGCCGCGTCGGCCTCGGCGCGCGCGTCGCGCAGGCGCTTCTCGCCGAACAGCAGCTCGACGAGGGCGATGCGGGGCTCGGCGTAGTCGGGCTTGGTGGCGAACGCGGCCCGGTACTGGTCGATCGCCGTCGACGTGAGCTTCCGGTCGCGCGCGAGGTCGCCGAGGATCTTGTGGGCCTCGAAGAGGTTGGGATCGGCGCGCACCGCGCGAGCGCAGAAGTCCTGCGCGGCGTCGGGGCGCTTGGCGGCGAAGGCGAGCTGGCACCGGCCCATGAGCACGTCGGGGTTGTCGCGGTCCTCGCGGGTGGCGGCGACGAGGTCCGCCTCAGCCTTCTGGGGGTCACCCTTGGCGAGCCACGCGAGGCCGCGTTTGGCGCGCGCCTCGGCGAACCCGCTCTCGGCGTCGACGGCCTTCGAGAACGAGGTGAAGGCGCGCTCGAGGTCCGGTGCCGAGTGGCTCTCCTGGTAGCTCTTCCAGTAGATCGAGCCGGCGTTGTACCAGGGGTCCGGGAAGGTCGGATCGAGGCTCGAGGCCTTCTCGAAGTAGCGCAGCGCCTGCGGCTCGTTCTTGCCGCAGTACTCGACCAGCCCGCGGTAGTTGTGCGAGCGCGGATTCTTGGGCTCGAATCCCTCGACGAACTGCTGGGTGGCGAGCGTCACGTCGCGCATCTGGGTGGGCGTGATCTCGCACGTCTGTGCGTGGAGGAACTCCTCGGGGAACACCGTCTGGATCACCTTGAGCCGGTCGCGCTTGGCGTTCGAGCCGAGCTCCAGGATCTTCTTCTGCGCCTCGTTCGGGTGGAAGGTGCCGAGGCGCACGTAGCCGGAGATCTCCTCCGCCGACGACCACCAGTCGTCCTGAGCGACCTGGCGCGCGATCTCGGCCTGGCTGCGGCCGGGGGGCGCGCGGTAGCTGTGCCGGAGGGGCTCCTCGAGCGAGCCGTCCGGCGCGCGCGCCAGCAGCCACGACTCGACGTCGATCTGCGCCGCGGCGCCGACGCCCGCGCCGCCGACCTTTGCGAGCGTGCCGATCACCAGGAGATCGGCGTTCGTGGCCTTCGCCACGCTGGCGAGCAGCGGTAACGCGGCGGCTGGATCGCCCTTGGCGGCGAGCGTGGCGAGCCCGTCGCGCTCGGCCGGAGCGAGCTTCGCGACCGCATCGTCCACCTCGGCGCCCGGCACGACCACGAAGCGGTCGGTCTGGGAGAGGCGGCTGGTCTCTCGGGCCAGCTCGCGGGCGATCACGCCACCCATGCTGGCGACGTCGGCGCCGACCGCGCTCCAGTAGGGGAGCACGACCACCCGGTACGAGCGCGGCGCCGGTGGGGCCTGCTGCGCCGCGACGCCGTGCGAGACCCCGGCGGCGAGCGCCGCGAGGACTAGCAGCGCTCGAATGCATCCGCGAACGACGTTGGGCGGCGCGCTCCGCGCGCCGGCTCTCGGGGATGGCATGCGCGCGAGCGTACCAGAGGCGTTTCGAGCCAACCAAAGAGCCCTGGATTTGTTGACACCCAAATCACGCAGTCCGCACACTGCGCGGTCACCCCGCGTGGTCCCTGGCCGGAGAGGAACGATGAGCGAGCAAAGCATTCCCGAGCTCTTCTGGAACCGAGTCGCGAAGCATCCCGACCGCACGATGCAGCGCAGCAAGAAGTACGGCCAGTGGATGGAGGCTTCGTGGAAGCAGGTGGGTGAGGAGGTCCGTGGGATCGCGCTCGGGCTCGTCGACCTCGGCCACCAGCCCGGCGAGGCGGTGGGCCTCCTTTCGCAGAGCCGCGCCGAGTGGGTGCGGTGCGATCTCGGCATCCTGAGCGCCGGCGGAGTAACCATCCCGGTCTACCCGTCGCTGCTACCCGAGCAGACGCAATACGTCGTGGACGACTCCGAGTCGAAGTTCCTGATGGTCGAGGACAAGGCTCAGCTCCAGAAGGCGATCAAGATCAAGCCGCAGCTCCCCCACCTGAAGGCGCTGATCGTCATCGATCCGTCGGGCTGCAAGCTGTCCGACACCATCGTGAGCCTCGAGCAGCTCGTGGCGCGCGGGAAGCAGCGCGAGAAGGCGGAGCTCGACGCCCGGCTGGAGGCGATCCGGCGGGATCAGGTCGCCACGATCGTCTACACCTCCGGCACCACCGGTAACCCGAAAGGGGTAGTGCAGACCCACGGCAACCACCTGGCCGCGACCGAGGCCGCCGCGTCGGTGGGGCTCGGCAGCGAGGACGACGTCGACCTCCTGTTCCTGCCGCTCGCGCACTCCTTCGCGCGGCTCGAGGAGTACACGCAGCTTCGCGTCGGCACCACAACGGCCTTCGCGGAGAAGATCGACACGGTGGTCGAGAACCTGGCCGAGGTCCGGCCCACCATCGTGTTCTCGGTGCCGCGGATCTACGAGAAGATCTACGCCAAGGTCCAGGCCGGCGCGCAGCAGGGGCCGCCGCTCAAGCAGAAGATCTTCGCGTGGTCGGTGAACGTGGGCGGGCAGGTGAGCAAGCTGAAGCAGGCACGCAAGCCGGTCCCGCCGCTGCTCGCGCTGCAGCACAAGGTTGCCCACAAGCTGGTGTTCTCGAAGCTCCACGAGAAGCTCGGTGGGCGCCTCAAGTACTTCATCTCGGGCGGCGCACCGCTGGCGCGCGAAATCGCGGAGTTCTTCCACGCCGCGGGCCTGCTGATCCTCGAGGGATACGGGCTCACCGAGACGTGCCCGGTGCTGACCGTCAACCGGCCCGAGCACTACAAGTTCGGCAGCGTCGGGCCCGCGCTGCCGGGCGTCGAGCTCAAGATCGCGCCGGACGGCGAGATCCTCGGGCGCGGGCCGAACATCGCGCTCGGCTACTTCAAGCGCGAGCAGGACACCCGCGAGGCGTTCCTGCCGGACGGCTGGTTCGCGACCGGCGACATCGGCGAGATCGACGGCGACGGCTTCCTGCGCATCACCGACCGCAAGAAGGACCTGATCGTCACCTCGGCCGGCAAGAACATCGCGCCGCAGAACATCGAGAACCTGCTCAAGAACGACCCGCTCGTGAGCCAGGCGATGGCGTTCGGCGACAAGCGCAAGTACATCACCGCGCTCGTGACCCTCGACCCCGAGCAGGCGCCGGTGTGGGCGAAGGCCAACGGGATCGCCGACACGTCCGGGGAAGCGCTCGCCAAGGACCCCAAGGTGCTGGCCAGGATCCAGAGCGTGGTGGACGACGTGAACAAGAAGCTCGCGAGCTTCGAGCAGATCAAGTACTTCCGCATCGTGCCGCAAGACTTCTCGGTCGAGTCGGGCGACCTCACCCCGACGCTGAAGGTGAAGCGCAAGGTGGTGACGGCGAAGTATCAGGAGCTGCTCGACGCGATGTACGAGAACCCGGCCGAGTGACCCGCGGGTGGGTCGCCGCTGGGGAGCGACGAACGCCCCCCGCGCCCGACCTTGACACCATCCTGCGCTTCGGCTACGAAACCGATTGACGAATCAATCACCCGAGGACAGGGGTTGATCGTGAGGGGCGCGAGCAATCCCGCTCGGCCGTTGAACGTAGGGCGAGAAGAGGAGAAGGGGCCATGTCGAAGACTTGCAAGGACATTTTCGAGGGCGACATCGCGGGCCGCATCGCCAAGGATCCGGCCAAGTCGAAGACCGTGAACGCGATCTACCTCTTCGACGTCGCGGGTGACGGCGGTGGCAAGTGGACCGTCGACCTCAAGAGCGACGCGCCCAGCGTCACGGAAGGCGACGCGGGCAACGCCGAGTGCACGATCACCGTGTCGGCGCAGGACTTCCTCGACATCGACACCGGCAAGCTCAACCCGCAGGTCGCGTTCATGTCGGGCAAGCTCCGCATCAAGGGCGACATGAGCAAGGCCATGAAGCTGGGCCAGGTCCTCAAGGGCTGAGACCCACGCGCATCGCGCGAGACAGGGCGGGGCGGAAACGTCCCGCCCTTTTTCGCTCCGTGTCCGCGCTCGCCGAGCGCGATCTCTTCGTCCCGTCCTCGATCGCCGGGAGACCCCAGCCATGTCGAAGCCCGCTCCGACCTCGTCCAAGCCAGGCGCCCTCGCCGGGCTCAAGATCCTCGACCTGAGCCGGCTCTTGCCGGGTCCGTTCGCCACGCTGCTGCTCGCGGACCTCGGAGCGGAGGTGCTCAAGGTCGAGGACCCGATCAAGGGCGACTACACGCGTATGACACCGCCCTTCGTCGGTAGCGAGAGCGCGCGCTTCATGTCGCTCAACCGCAGCAAGCGGTCGATGACGCTGAACCTCAAGAAGCCGGCCGCGCGCCAGGTGCTGCTGGATCTCGTGAAGCACTACGACGTGCTGATCGAGCAGTTCCGGCCCGGCGTCATGGACCGCCTCGGGGTGGGATACGACACGCTCAAGCAGGTGAACCCGCGGCTCATCTACTGCGCGCTCACCGGGTACGGACAGGACGGACCGTGGCGCGACCGCGCCGGTCACGACCTCAACTACCTGAGCCTCGCCGGGGTCACCGGGATCTCGGGCTGGGCGTCGAGCCCGCCCCCGGTCTACGGCGTGCAAGTCGCCGACATCGCGGGCGGCGGGTTGATGGCGGTGGCCGGGATCCTGGCGGCGGTCGTCAGCCGTCAGCGCACCGGGGAGGGCCAGTTCGTCGACGTGTCCATGCTCGACGGCTCCCTGGCGTTGCTCGCGATGACGGCCGGCGATTACCTCGCCAGCGGCGAGATCCCGACCCGGGAAGGGGGCACGCTGAACGGCCAGGCGGTTTGCTACCGGGTGTACGAGACGAAGGATGGCAAGGCGGTCTCGCTGGGCGCGCTCGAGCCGCAGTTCTGGACGGCGTTCTGCAACGCGGTGAACCGGCCCGACCTGTTGCCCGAGGCGTTCGCCGGCGGTGCCGACCGGGAGCGCGTGCTCGCCGAGATGACCGCGCTCTTCAAGAGCAAGACGCGCGACGAGTGGGTGGACTTCCTGAAGGACGTCGACTGCTGCTTCGAGCCCGTCCTCGACCTCGCGGAAGCGTTCGCGCATCCGCAGGCGGTCGCCCGCGACATGGTGTGGAGCCTCGAGTACCCGGACGTCGGTACGGTTCGGCAGCCGGGGTGCCCGATCAAGCTCTCGGGGACGCCCGCGGCCGTGCAGTCGATGCCGCCCAAGTGGGGTGAGCACACGCGCGACGTGCTGAAGGAGATCGGCTACGGCCCCGATCAGATCGAAGCGCTCGAGAGCCAGGGGGCATTTTCGTGAAGAGCGCCGGCGCGGCGCGTCCACCGTCCCGGTGGTGGATCGCCGCCGTGCTGGCTGCGCCGTGGTGTGGTTGCGCGTCCGAGGCGTCGCCCCCGCGCATGGACGGCGCGCTGCCTTCCGTCCGCGTGGCCGGGGTCGTGCGCGCCGCTGGCGACTCGGCGGACGTCGAGACCTGGACCGCGCGCCGTGACCAGGCGGTCGCACGGCTCTCGTCGGGCACGCTCGCGATCGGGCGCGTCGAAGCGGCGCGCTGTACCCGGAACCGAGCACTCGCCCTCGCGAGCCCGGCGGAGCGAGCGGAGGAGCTCGCGCGCGCGGACGCGCTCGCACGTGAGGCGCTGCGCTCGGCGCCCGGCGACCATTCGGCCTGGTACTGGGTGGCCCGGATCGCGCTGGATCGGTCCGGCGAGGCGCAGGCGGGTGGCGCGGCTTTGGTGGAGGCGCGTCGGCTGCTGGCCGCGCTGGTCGCCGAGGATCGCACGTTCGGCGAAGGTGCCGCGCTCTCGTCGCTCGCCGAGGCGTATGCAGGCGCGGGCGCGAGGCGCCCGGAGGCGCCCGAGCTCGAGCGCGCGGCGGCGTTCTTCGAAGCCACGCTGGACGTCGATCCGGGATACCGGCCGGCGCTCCTCGGCTATGCGGAAGGCGTGCTGACGCCGTGGGGGGATGCGGCGAGCGCGTCGCGGCGGCTGGCTGCGTGTGCGGCGCTTCCGCTCGCTGCGCCGGCCGGGGACGGCCAGCGCTTCGTGGACGACGACCGCGCCCAGCGGCGCTGCGCCGAGCTCACGCGCGGCTCGTCCGAGCCGGGCTCGACGGCGGGCACGTCGTTGCGTTGACGGTGCTCCGCGAGCTCCGCTATGTTCCTCGGCTCGTCGCACGCAAGCTTTTCGGGCGCTTAACTCAGCGGGAGAGTGCCATCCTCACACGGTGGAAGTCCCGGGTTCGAATCCCGGAGCGCCCACCACCGATCACCTCGGCCTCGCGACGAGAGGCCGGGACGCCTCGGCTCTGCCCTCCGGATCCCGGGGGCTGAGACGGTCTCGGCGAGGTCACCACGGTGACGCGTGGCGAGCCGCGCGTGCCCGGTGCCGGGACCGGCGAGGGCGTCCACTCGGCACGCCGCGACATCCTCGAGCGGGTGCAGCGCCGGCTCGACTCCTGTCGGGCGGCGCGGCCCGGTCAGCGCGTGCTGGTCGCGTGCTCGGGTGGGCTCGACTCGACGGTACTGCTCGACGTGCTGTCGCGGATGGCGGAGCGGCGCGCGTTGCACCTGCGCGTGGCTCACGTCGATCACCGCGTGCGTCCCGACTCGTGGGAGGACGCGCTCTTCGTGCGGGAGCTCGCGGCGGCGCGCGCCCTCGACAGCTACATCGGCGTGGTGGACCCCGACGTGCTGCCGCGAGACGCCTCCCCGGAGGAACGCCTGCGAGCGGCCCGCCACCGGTTGCTCGAGGCCGAGGCCGTGCGGTGGAAAGCGGACTGGCTCGCGGTGGGGCACCACGCCGACGACCAGGCCGAGTGGATGTTGATGCGCATGCTCCAGGGGAGCACGCCGGACGGTTGGGTGATGGAGCCCGCGCGCCCACCGTGGATCCGGCCACTCTTCGACGTGTGGCGGGAGGACCTGCTCGGCTACGCGACGATGCGCGGCCTGGCGTGGCGCGAGGACTCCTCCAACCGCGACCTCGCGGTACCGAGGAACCGGATCCGTCACCAGACACTGCCGTGGCTCGAGGCGCACGGCGCGCCCGCGCTGCGGAAGTCACTCGTCGCCTGCGCCGCCGAGTTACGCGAGGACGCCGACCATCTGGCGCGCGAGTCGGCGGCGCTGCTCCACCGGGCGCGGCTCGGTGAGGGGCAGGCGATCTCGCTGACGGTGCTCGCGGACCGTCCACCGGCGCTCGTCCGCCGCGCCGTGGCGCTGTGGCTGCGTACCGTCGTTGGCATCGAGGCGCGCCGCTCGGTGGTCGCCGAGGTGCTCGAGCTGGTGCGGCGGACGGCACGAGTCGGTGGCGGGCTCGATCTCGGCGATGGCTTGCGCATCGAACGCCGGGAGGCGACGGTGGAGCTCGTCGGGCGTCCGAGCCACCAGCGGGCACCCGGACGTCCCACGGCGCGTGTTGAGGGGGACGAGCCCTTCTGATAACCTGCTCTCACGCGACATTCGCGAAATCAAACGGAAAAACGCGTAGGCCATCGGGTGACCTCACAAACCGGCAAGAATCTCCTGCTGTGGCTCATCATCCTCGTGATGGTGCTCTGCGCGTTCCAGCTCGTGAACGCGACCAACGAGCGCAAGAGCACGATCTCCTACAGTCAGTTCAACGAACTGGTGAACCGCGGTGACGTGAAGAGCGTCACCATCCGCGGGAACCACATCACCGGCGCGGCCAACAGCATCGTCGGTCAGTTCCACACGGTCACCCCCCAGGACCCGACCCTCGTCCAGCGCCTCGAGGAGAAGAACGTCGAGATCACGGCGAAGCCGGAGGACCAGACTTCGTCGTATCTGATGATGATGCTGTCGTGGATGGCGCCGCTCGGCGTCCTCGTCGTGCTCTGGGTGGTGTTCATGCGCCAGATGCAGACGGGCGGCGGCAAGGCGATGAGCTTCGGCAAGTCGCGCGCCAAGCTACTCAGCGAGAACCAGAACCGGGTGACGTTCGACGACGTCGCCGGTGTCGACGAGGCGAAGGAGGAGCTCGAGGAGATCATCGCGTTCCTCAAGGATC
>CAYMQR010000015.1:0-21615 GCA_964392195.1 uncultured bacterium
CCTTCTCGCTGCGGACGAACGACTCGATGCGCTCGGCCATCTGGTCGAACGCGCCCGCGAGCGCGCCCACCTCGTCGCTGCGCTCGAGGCCGGTGCGGGCCGCGAGGTTGCCGCGGCCGAGCTCGGCGGCGGTCGCGGTCAGCTTCTCGAGCGGCCGCGCCAGCGCGCGCGCCATCGGGTACGAGAGCGCGGTGAGCACCGCCAGCACGCCGACGATCAGCTCGGCGTGGAGCACCAGCCGCCGGGTGTTGGGCGCGATCCGCGCGTACGCGAGGCGCGGCCAGCCGCCGAGGTAGATCGTGCGCACCCAGCGGTCGCGGCGCATGTGGGGAGGCTCGCCCACCATCCACGGCGTGCCGATCGGCATCGGGCCGTCGAGGGGCCGGGGGGGCAGCGCGCCGGCCGCGGCCAGCCGCGAGCCGTCGGCGCGGTAGACGGCCACGTCCGCGCCCAGGGTCTCGGAGAGCTCGGCGACCTTCTCGCGCAGCAGGCGGGGCTCGTCGAGGACGGTCGACAGGTCGGCGCTCAGCGCGCGGTCGAACATCATGCCCGGCCGCCCCTGCCAGGGTGTCGGTGGTCCGAGCCACGAGGTGATCGCGAACACCGCGATCGCCGACGCCGTCACGAGCAGCAGGCCGTGGGCGTAGATCCGCCAGAACAGCCGCTGCCTGGGAACGCGTGGCGAAGGCTCGGTCACGCCGAGCGCCTCAGGAGCTGGTACCCGGCGCCGCGCACGGTGCGGATGCGCCGCGGATGGCGCGGATCGTCGCCGAGCTTCTGGCGCAGCCGCGACACGTGGACGTCGATCGAGCGGTCGAACGACTCGTCCGGGCTGCCGCCCGCGAGCTCGATGAGCCGCTCGCGGCTCAGCACCCGCCCGGCCGCGTCGGCGAGGGCGAAGAGCAGCGCGAACTCGTAGCTGGTGAGCTCGAGCGCCTCGCCGTCGAGGGTCGCGGTGAGCGTCGCCGGATCGAGCTCGAGCCCGTCCACCGCCAGCGCGTGGGTGCGGGGCCCGGCGCGACCGCGAGCGCGCCGCACCTGGGCGCGGATCCGCGCCAGTAGCTCGCGCGACGAGAACGGCTTCGCGAGGTAGTCGTCGGCGCCGATCTCGAGGCCCATCACGCGATCGGCCTCCTCGCCGCGCGCGGTGAGCATGATCACCGGCACGTCGGAGCGGTCGCGCAGCCGGCGGCAGAGCTCCATGCCGCCCAGCCCGGGGAGCATCAGGTCGAGGAGCACCACGTCGAAGCGGTGCGCCAGCGCCTGCGCGAGGCCGGTCTCGCCGTCTCCGGCGATGGTCACCACCAGGCCGTGACGGACGAGGTACTCGCGGGTCAGCTCGGCGAGGCGGCGGTCGTCCTCGACGAGGAGGGCGTGGATCGTGGGCTCGTCGCCGGCGGCGGGCTCGGGTGGGTGGGTGGTGCGGGTCATGGAGGTGCGCTCCCGGTGCCGACGCCGCCCCGCGCGGGTGGGGTCAGGAGGCCTTGTCGGCGGTGAAGTTGCCGATGACCTCGAAGACGCGGCCCAGCTTCGGATACGACTCGGTGAGCGTGCCGATCAGGTTGGTCCCCGAGAGCTGGGCGTCGAGGGTCATGAGGTCGTCGTTGCCGGCGGACGATTCGGGCAATGCATCGGTCGAGATCACGTCGCCCTCGCGGGTGTAGGCTCCGCTCCACACGTAGGTGGTGTTGCCGGCGATCGCCGAGATCGACACGCCCGACGGGTCCTCGCTGAACACCAGCCTGACGTCCGCGTACGTGTAGGCCTCGTCGCCCGTCATGGCGACCGAGCCGGCGAGCCAGGTCGCGATCTCCTCTCCGCCGCCTCCTCCGCCACCACCACCACCCGAGCCGGTCTGCTCGACGCCGCCGCTCACGCATGCGCTCGCCGCCAGCAGCAGGGCCAGACATCCGATCCGCGCGGCGCTCCGTCGTTGGCTCATGAGGGGATCCTCCCTGGTGTCGACCGATCGCCGGAAGGATGACCGAGTCACGCCGGTGAAGCCATGCCCGAGGGTGGGCCAGCCGCGGCGGCGGAGCGCACGCCCGCCGCCGTGGCCCTCGCCGCGCCCGGGTCAGCCGTCCTCGCCGACGGCGTCGGGGCCACCCTTGCCGTGATGGCCGCCCTTCCACTGCTCGCGCATCTTCTTCATCTGCTCGACGTGCGAGCGCAGCGCGGTCACGACCTCTTTCTTCTGGTCGGCGCTCAGCCCGTCGTAGAGCGAGAGGTAGCCGTCGCGGATCCCGTCGTAGCTCTTGCGGACCTCCTCACGGGCCGCCGTCATCTTGGTGGAGAGCGCGCGCAGGTCGGGCTCGCTCTTGGCGAGCTCCGACTCGAAGTCGGCGTGCGCCGCCTCGAACCTGGCGCGGCCGTCGTCGCGGAGCTGGTCGGCCTGCTTGCGCAAGCCCTCGAGCGTCGACTTCTGCGCCTCGGTGAGCTTCGCCTGGTCGAGCGCGTTGCCGAGCGCGGTCACCAGCGGTCCGCCACCCATCCGCCCGCCCATCCCCATTCCCATCCCCATGCCCTTGCCCATGCCGTGAGGCCCGTGGCCCTGGCCGCCGCCGCACGGCCCGGTGCACGGTACGCCCTTCTCGCAGGGCGCTGCCGAGTCGGCCTTGGTGTCCGCTTTCGGGGCGTTGCTGCCGGCGCCGCTCGGCACCACCAGTGCCAGCGCCGCCGCGAGCGCCATCCCGCCGACCAGCACGCTACGCCGCAGGTTGTGTGGGTTCATCTCGATCCTCCCGGGCCGCGGCGATCTCGTGGATCGCGCCTACGCGGCCGCTCTCGCTGCGCCGGTGCATCCGGCGACGCGCACGAACATGGCGCCGGCGGCTTGCGCCGTTGTTGTCGGCCCATGAAGAAACGTGAAGCCGGCCGGCCCCTTGTCCGGCCCGGCGGCGGGCGGGAGACTGTGTGGGTTCGGTACCTCGCCCGTCGCCATCCATCGTCACCCCCGGGACCGCTGCCGGTCCACCGAGGCGCGTCATGACCGACCTCACCGCAGAGCGCAGCCGCTGGAACGCCATCCGCTACCGGTCCACCGGAGGCGGCCACTACGAGAGCTACTTCCAGCGCGCCAACCACCCCACGCGGCCGCTCGCGTTCTGGATCCGCTACACGATCTTCCGCCCCGCCGATCAGCCGCACGGCGCGCTCGGCGAGCTGTGGGCGATCTGGTTCGACGGCGAGCGCCACAAGATCGTCGCGGTGAAGCACGAGGAGCCGCTCGCCAGCTGCCGCTTCGACGAGACCAAGCTCGCCGCCCAGATCGGCACGGCCACGCTCCACGACGGCGCCCTCGACGGCCGCGCCGCGCTCGGCGGCCACGAGATCGCGTGGCAGCTCGACTTCACCGGCGGCGAGCGCCCGCTCCTGCTGTTGCCGGAGAAGCTCTACGGCGCGGCGCTTCCCAAGGCGAAGGCGCTGGTCGGCTCGCCCAACGCGGTGTACCGGGGCGCCCTCTCGGTGGACGGCCAGCGGCACGAGATCGAGGACTGGGTCGGCAGCCAGAACCACAACTGGGGTTCCAAGCACACCGACCACTACGCGTGGGGCCAGGTGTGCGGCTTCGACGGCGAGCCGCGGAGCTTCCTCGAGGTGAGCACCGCGCGCCTCAAGCTCGGACCGGTGTGGACCCCGTTCATGACGCTGGTGGTGCTGCGGCTGAACGGCGAGGAGTACGCGCTCAACTCGCTCGGCCAGGCGATCAAGGCGCACGGCCACTTCGAGTACTTCGACTGGCACTTCCGCTCCGAGCAGGGCGGCGTCGGCGTGTCCGGACGGATCACCGCGCCACCGAGCGCCTTCTGCGGCCTCAACTACTACAACCCTCCGGGCGGCTCGAAGACCTGCCTGAACAGCAAGATCGCCGCGTGTGAGGTGACGCTCACGCGGCGCGGCCAGGAGCCGCGCACGCTGCGCTCGGCCCACCGCGCGGCGTTCGAGATCCTCACCGACGACGCGAGCCACGGCATCTCGGTGCGCGCGTGAGCACCGACGCCGACTCCTGCGCCCGCGAGGTGCTGGAGGTCCACCGGCTCATCGAGGACTGGTTCCTGGGCGCGATCCCGAAGACGGAAGAGGCGCTGGCGCGGTTCACCTCGGTGATGGCGCCCGAGCTCACGGTGGTGATGCCGGGCGGCCGGGTGGTGGATCGCGACGGGCTGATCGCGCGGCTCCTCGAGCTCCACGGCTGGTGGAGCGATTCGACACCACCGGGCCGCATCCACATCGAAAGGCTCCGTTGCGATCTCCGCTCCGGCGACCTCGTGGTCGCGACCTACGAGGAGTGGCAACGCCATCACGACGTCGCCCGCGGTCGCGTCGCCACCGCGGTGTTGCGCGCCCTTGGTGGCGCACCGAACGGCCTCGCCTGGGTCAGGCTCCACGAGACCTGGCTGCCGCCTCAGTGACGGCTCGCCCGGGAATGAAAAGACGGACTACGCGTTTTTCGTGTATACAGCCCTCCCGTGGCGCTCGGGCTCGGCTGCCGGTGCGGCTGGCTCGCGGCGCGTCACGGCGGGGGCGGTGATGCAACGACAGTCTGGACGATTCCCCAACGATTCCGCGCCGCAAGGCTCGCCGGTGATCGCCGCGGCGACGCGCCCCGCTCCCCCGTCGACACGGGCGCGCCACGGCACCGTCGACCACATGGGATGGCCGGGTCTGACCACGCGGCTCGAGCGCGCGCTCGACCGCCTTCACCTGTGGTTCCAGCCGGTGGTGGCGTGGCCGAGCGGCCAGGTGATCGGTTGGGAGACCCTGGCGCGTAGCGACGCCGCCGGCTTCGAGAACGTCCGGTCGCTGTTGTTCGCGGCCGAATTCCTCGAGCGAGTGCCCACGGTGGGGCGGGCGGTCCGGCGCGAGGTCGGGCGGCTGCTGAGCGCGCGCTCGTCGCTGCTGCCGGTCTTCCTCAACGTCCACCGCCTCGATCTGCTCGACGACGACCTCTATCGGGCCGACCTTCCGTCGGCCGCGGGCCCTCGCGGAGTGTTCCTGGAGTTCACCGATGACGTCCGCCCGGCGACGGTGCCCGATCTCGATGGGCGCCTCGCGGCGCTGCGCGAGCTCGGCTTCGGGATCTGCCTCGACGACGTCGGACTCACCCGTGACCACGAAGAGCGCCTCGCGCGCCTCGCGCCCGACGTCGCGAAGATCGATCCGGCGCTGGTGTCCGGGCTCTCGCGCAATCGCGCCAACGCCGATCGAGTGGGGCGCATCCTGTGCGTGTTGCGCGAGCTGAGCATCCAGGCGGTGGCCAAGGGCGTCGAGAACGCCGACGATCTCGCGGTTTTGGTGTCGCTGGGGTGTGGCGCGTTCCAGGGGTTCTGGTTCGGAGGTCCGCAGCCGCAGCTCGGCGGCGAGCCGCCCGCGGTGGATCCGAGATCCAGGTGAGGCCGGCGCGGCCGGCCTCGCGCCGCCCGATGCGCCCGGCTATCCTCGCGCGCCGCCATGGCGACCCCGACGAACTGGTTGTTGCTGCGCGGCCTCGCCCGCGAGCAGCGTCACTGGAGCGAGTTCCCCGAGGTGCTGGCGCGGACGGTGCCCGGCGTGACGGTGCACCGCCTCGACCTGCCCGGCGCCGGCACCGAGTGCCGCCGCGCGACGCCGCTCTCGGTCCCCGCGATGGCGGAGGACGTGCGCGCGCGCTGGCTCGCGCTGCGCGATCGGCACCCGGGCGCGTGGGGGCTGTTCGGCATCTCGCTCGGCGGCATGGTGTCCCTCGGGTGGTGCGGCGCGCACCCCGGCGACTTCGAGCGGCTGGTGGTGGTGAACTCGAGCGTGTCGGACCTGAGCCCGGCGTGGCACCGCATGATGCTCGGCTCGGCCGGCACCGTGCTGCGGACGCTCGCCACCAGCGACGGGCTCACCCGCGAGCGGCTCGTGATCGGCATGACCACCACCCAGTGTCGGGACACCGAGGAGCGGGCCCGGGTGTGGGCCACGTACCAGGACGACCGGCCGATGCAGCGCGCCAACGTGATCCGGCAGGTCGTCGCGGCGTCGCGCTTCCGCGCTCCCGCGAGCGTCCGCACGCCGCTGCTGGTGCTGATCGGCGCGCGCGATGGGCTCTGCAACCCCGCCTGCCCGCGCGCGATCGCCGACCGCTACGGCGCGCCGTTCCGCGTCCACCCGACCGGCGGCCACGACCTCTCGACCGACGACCCCGCCTGGATGGCCGAGCAGGTCCGCGACTGGGTGGGAGCGGCGGCCGGCGGCTGAGCGTCGGCGGTCCGGCGGTTTCACCCTGGGGTCGTCGACGAAGCGACGACCCTCCAGCCCCCCGAGTCATTCGATCCGGGCGGATCCGTCGGGGTCGATCTGGATGTGGTCGCCGCCGACGATGTCGAGGATCGGCTCGAGCTGCTCGAGGCGGTCGAAGATCGGCTTGAGCTTCTCGACGTTCTGCAGCCTGAGCAGCGGGATCGACGGGATCTCGAAGTGGTTGGTGGTGTCGTAGACGATGTTGAGCGCGCGCTCGAGGACCCGCGGCACGTGGGCGTGGATGCCGTAGTCGACGCGCAGCGTGAGCGAGCCGTTCTGCACCGGGATCTGCACCCGGCTGATGGTGAGGTCGGTGGTGCCGAGGATGGTGCGGAAGGTGGAGATCGAGCTCTGGTCGCCCCTCGGGTCGAGGAACGCGAGGAGCTGATCGAGCGCCTCCTCGCCGATCCTCGTGAGGTTGAGCTCGGCGTTGATGTCGCCGAGGCTCACCGGCCCGTCGCCCTCGCCGCGCGCGAGGTCGAGGGCGATCCGCGCCGTGCCGCTCAGCTGCGCTTCGTCGTCGCTGAGCGGATCGTCGAGCGGCAGCAGGCGGCGCAGGTCGATCTCGCCGAACTCGGTCTGGAAGTGGAGCCGGTTGCGCGCCGGTGAGAACGAGGTCTCGGCGCTGCCGCCCACCCACCCGCCGAGCAGACCGACGCCGAAGCGCTGCACCAGCAGCGCGCGCTGCGAGAAGCCGACGTCGAGGTAGACGTCGTGGGCCGCGAACGTCCCCGCGAGCAGGCTCGCGAGCCGCAGGTTGTCGCGGTTGGTGCTGAGCGGCCGCAGCGAGCCGTAGAGCGAGCGGTTGCGCTCGGCGATCGAGTCGAGGTCGGCGCTCGACGCCGTCGCGCGCCTGGCGACCTCGCCCTTCGGCGCCGGGCCGACGACCGCGAGCGTCTTCTGGATGGGGAAGCGGCCCGAGAGCCCGTTCACGTCGAGACCGTCGCCCTTCACCACGAAGTCGGCGAACGACGCCTGACCATCGATCGCCACGTCGCGTCCCGGCCTGAGCTTCACGGTGATCCGGTTCGACGTGCCGCCGCCGATGCTCACGCCCGGCGCCACTTGCAGCGGGTCGGGGCGGTAGAGCCCGGCCGCCACCTCGACGCGGCCCGCGAGCGTGCGGAGCAGCTCGCCCACCGGCGGCAGCTCGCGCTCGTCGAGGATCCGCCTGAGGCCAGCGACCTCTCCGCCCACGAACGCGAAGGCACCCTGGTTGAGGATGCCGAGGTGGACCTGGCTGACGGTGAGCCGGTCGCGGTCCTCGAGGGCGGCGCGCACCGCGAGCGCGGCGTCCCGCGACGTCGAGCCGAAGTGGGGAGCGTCGACGAAGCCGAACACCGCGGCGTCGACCGCCACCGCCAGCTTCGCCGGATCGAACGTCACGCCCACCTTCGTCGACGCCTTCTCCACCCGGATCTGCCGGGCAGGCCACGAGAACGAGCCCTTCGGCAGCTCGAGAGCCACGTGCCCCGTGAGCGGCAAGGTGAGCGCCTCGATCTCCTCGGGCGTGGGCAGGCGGCCCTTGACCGCCGCGTCGAAGGTCGGCGCGCCGGTGGCCGAGATGCCCGAGACCGCGGCGCCGACCGAGCGCGGCAGCTTGAGCGCCAGGCTCGCCAGCTCGAGCCCGTCGAGGTGGCTGGTGACCTCGAGCGCCTCGCGACCGAAGCCGCGCACGGTGCCCCGCGCGGTCAGGTGCGCGACGCGGTTCACCGCGAGGTCCAGCGACTCGAGGGTGAGGTCGCCGGCGGCGGGATTCCCGCCCGCGCTCACGGTGAGCCTCACGTCCTGCGGAGGTGTCTCGAGATCGCGCGTCTTGTAGTGGGCGCCGGTGAGCGCCAGGTCGAGCTTGGCGGTCGCGGAGTCGAGGGGAACGCCGCCGGCCTTGGCCGACACCGTCAAGCTGGCGCTCGGGACGTGCGCCGCCTGCAGCGCGTCGAGCCGCTCGACGGCGAGCTTGCCGTCGAGGCGCGCCGGTCCCACGCGGAAACCCTCGGTGAGCGCGAGCTCGAAGCCGACCTCGCCGTTCACCCGGCCGATCGTCACCGCCGCCGGGAGGTTGCCGGCACCGAGCCGATCGAGGACCACGCGGCCACGGGTCGAGAGCTCGCCGCGGCCGAGGTCGCCGGTGGCCTCGGCCGCGAGCTTCACGGTGCCGGAGGCGGTCGGCCGCGGCAAGGTACCGAGGAGCGACGGCGGCACCAGCTCGAGCAGCGGCCCGGGCTGGGTGTCGAGCTGGGCCGCGAGCTTGACCGCGCCCTTGCCGAAGGCACCCACCTCGCCGGTCGCGGTGAGCGCGAGCGCGCGCGGCACGCTGACCCTGGCGCGCACGTCGCGGAGATCTCCGGTCGTCAGGTCCGCCGCCGTCGAGACCTCGGCGTCCAGGGAGAGCGGCCTGGCGCCGGCGCCGAGGGCGGGCGGCACCAGCACCGCCGCATGCACCACCGCGGCGGCGTGGACGTCGCGGAGGTCGCCGCCCTTGGCGGTCGAGTCGAGGCGGACGTCGAGTCCCTCGATCCGCCCACCGTCGGGCAACGCGGCGCGCGCCAGGCCGAGCGTGGCGCGCACCGCGAGCTCACTCGGCCGATAGTGGACCAGCGAGACCGAGTCGAGCTCGATCGAGCCGGCGAGACCGCTCGCCTCGACCCGCGCGGCGGGGACGCTCGCGGCGAGGTCGGCGAGCACGATCCGGCCGCTGGCCCGGAACGGATCCCGCTCGGTGCCGCCCTTCAGGTCGCCCTTGGCCTTCAGGCCCTCGATCTCGATCGCGCCGCTCGCGGTGAGCTCGGGCAGGAAGGCCGCGGCGAGCGGTAGCAGCTCGGCCACGTCGAAGTGGGCGCGCTCGATGGTGGCGTCGACCCGCGGCGCCGCCAGGAAGTCCTCGACGGTGCCGCCGAGCGCGATCGTGCCGCCGCGCCCGAGGTCGAGCGTCACGTCGTGGAGCTCGGCCTTCGCGTCGGCGAGCGCGGTGGTGGCGCGCGCCGCGAGCTTCACGGTGACGGGCCGCGCGCCGGCGCCGAGGTCGATGGTGGCGCCGGGGAGGGCGAGCGCGAGCTCCGCCGCGAGGTTCGAGAGGTCCTCGCCACGAACCGCGAGGCGCAGCTCGAGCGGCGCGCGGAGCTCGATCGGGCGGCCGCCGGCGAGGCTCACCCGCACGTCGTGGTCCGCGCCCGGGCGGTGGGAGACCTCGAGCGCGAGGTCGGTCCCCGACGCGCCGGCGTGGCCGCG
This sequence comes from uncultured bacterium, assembly GCA_964392195.1. GTDB lineage: Bacteria > JADJOY01 > JADJOY01 > JADJOY01 > JADJOY01 > JADJOY01. The sequence continues at coordinate 9,493 of CAYMQR010000015.1, forward strand.
GCGCGCGAGGTCGAGCCCGCGCGCCTCGATGCGGCGCTGGCCGTCGAGGTCGACGAGCACGGTCACGTCGGCGAGCCGCACGGCGTCGAGGGCGATGGTGACCGGGATCGGCGGGATCACCAGGCCGCGCGGCTTCGGCGCGGCGCCCGCGCCCGCGGTGGCTGGCGGCGGTGCGGGCGCCGGCGGCGCGCCGCCCGGCGCGGCCGCCGGGACCGGCGGCGCGGTGACCACCGGCGCGCCCGGCGCCGCGGTCACCGGCGCCGACATCGGCAGGTTGCCGCGCCCACCGCGGTAGACCACCGCCACGCGCGCGCCGTTCGCCGCGAGCTGGTCGATGCGCAGCCGCCCGTGCACGAGCTCGGTCAGCGAGTAGCCGAGGTTCAGCTCGTCCGCGATCACGAACGGGAACGCGGCGAGCTCGCCGCGCGGCACCAGCTTCACGTCCTCGAGGGTGAGGCCGGAGAGCAGGTGCAGCTCGAGCCCGCCCGCCGTCACGTCCTGGTCGAGCACGGACGAGAGCAGCGACTCGATCCGGCGCCGCCCGGCGTCGGTGTTGACGTAGGTCTGGGCGCTCGCGAGCAGCACCAGCACCGCCACCACCAGCGCGAGCACGACGTAGAGCGAGCGCCGCGCCCACCGCCACGCCGTGCTCCACGCCACCCGCGCCACGTCAGCTCGATCCCTTCACGTCGAGCGCGTCGCGCAGCCCGTCGCCGAGGAAGTTGAGGCCGAGCACCGTGAGCAGGATCGCGAGGCCCGGGAACGCCGCCACGTGCGGCGCCTGCTCGAGGTAGAGCCGGCCGTCGTCGATCATGCTGCCCCAGCTCGGCGTGGGCGGCAGCACGCCGAGGCCGAGGAAGCTCAAAGAAGCCTCGGCGACGATCGCGCTCGCCATGCCGAAGGTCGCCTGCACCAGCACCGGGGCCAGCAGGTTGGGGATCAGGTGCTTGCGCACGATCCGCGCCCGGCCCGCGCCGAGCGCCACCGCGGCCTGCACGAACTCGCGCTCGCGCAGCGCCAGCACCTGCCCGCGCACCAGCCGCGCGTAGCCGACCCAGCCGAGCACGCTGAGCGCGAGCACCGTGTGGTCGAGGCCGGGGCCGAGGACGGCGCTGATCGCGATCGCGAGCAGGATGCCGGGAAACGCGAGCAGCACGTCGACGACGCGCATCGCCACCTCGTCCACCCAGCCGCCCGCGAGCCCCACGATCGCGACGATCGCGGTGCCGATCGTCGCCGACACGCACACCACCACCACGCCCACCGAGAGCGACACCCGCGCGCCCACCAGGATCCGGCTCAGCACGTCGCGGCCGAGCGAGTCCTGGCCGAGCCAGTGCGCGCCGCCCGGCGGCGAGAGCCGGCCCGTGAGGTCCTGGGCGAGGGGGTCGTGGGGCGCGATCCACGGGCCGATCACGGCGAGCACGATCATCGCCGACGTGAGCGTGAGCCCGGCCATCGCGCCCTTGTGGACGAGGAAGCGCCGCGCCACGCGCCGCGTGCCGCTCCGCGCCGCGCCGGCGACGCGCGTCACGCGCGGCTCCCGAAGCGGATGCTCGGGTTGACCCACGCGTAGAGCAGGTCGGTGAGCAGGTTCACCACCACGTAGGTGAGCGCGATCGACAGCACCACCCCCTGCACCACCGGATAGTCGCGGGTGCGGATCCCCTCGAGCAGCAGCTTGCCGACGCCGGGCCACGAGAAGATCGTCTCGGTGATCACCGAGCCCGCGAGCAGGGCGCCGAACTGCAGCGCCATGAGCGTGACGATCGGGATCAAGGCGTTCCGCATCGCGTGCTTCCACACGATCACGCCGGGAGCGAGCCCCTTCGCCTTCGCGGTGCGGATGTAGTCCTCGCCGAGGGTCTCGAGGAGGCTGCTGCGGGTCATGCGGGTGAGGATGCCGGCGAGCCCGAGCCCGAGGGTGATCGCGGGCAGCACCAGGTTCGCGAGCCCGTCGCGTCCCGACACCGGCAGCCAGTCGAGGTGGATCGCGAACACCAGCACCAGCATCGGGCCGAGCCAGAAGTTGGGGATCGACACGCCGAACAGCGCCGCCGCGCTGGAGGCGTGGTCGATCCAGGTGCGCGCGCGCAGCGCCGCGAGCACGCCGAGCGGCAGCGCCACGAGCGTGGCCACCGCCATCGCCGCGAGCGTGAGCTGGAAGGTGGCCGGGTAGCGCTGCGCGAGCAGCGCGGTGACCGGCGTGGCGCGGCGGAAGCTGGTGCCGAGGTCGCCGCGTGCGAGGCCGCCGAGGAAGTGGCCGTACTGGACCAGGATCGGCCGGTCGAGGCCGAGCGCCTCTCTGAGCTCGTCGCGCTGCGCGGGGAGCGCGGTCTCGCCCAGCATCGCGTCCACCGGATCGCCCGGCACCAGGTGGATGAGCGCGAACACCAGCGTCACCACGCCCAGCACCACCGGGATCGAGGTGAGGAGGCGACGCAGGACGAAGGAGCGCATGGCGATCGCGAGCGCGGCGCGCGACGTTCCCGCGACGCGGCGCCGAGTCTAGCTCCCGCCTCCCCGCGGAGCCGTGCAGAAAGCCGCGCCGCTCGATCCCTGGCGGTTGGGTCGTCGCTTCGTCGACGACCCCAACCCCAACCCCAACCCTCAGGACAGGAAGCGCTTGTGGTCGTCGAGGATGTGCGCGGCGTTGCGGATCGACAGCGCCTGGATGGTCTCGGCGGGGTTCACGCCGATCGGCGACGGGAACAAGCTGCCGTCGCTCACCACCAGCCGGTCGAAGCCGTAGACGTGGCCGTAGCTGTCGCACACCGCGCGCTTCGGATCGGTGCCCATGCGCGCCGTCCCCATGAGGTGGACGGTGACGATCTCCATGTGGCTCTTGGGGATGTTCATGGAGAGGAGCTTCTTCGCGTCGTCGGCCGAGAGCAGGTCCTTGGCCCCGGCGAAGGGCAGGATGATCTTCTTGGCGCCGGCGGCGAAGAGCAGCTCGCTCAAGAGCGCCACGCCCCTCTTCACCTGCTCGGCGTCGGCGTCGTTCAGGTCGTAGAAGGCGTAGGGCTGGCCGTTGGGCGCGGTGCGGACGCGGCCCACCGTGGAGTCCTCCACCAGGATCCCGGCGGTGACGATCTTGGCGTAGTCCTTCATCGCCTCGCCGAGCGCCTTGCCGTAGGCGGGCATCGTCATCGCCACCACGTTGGGCGGCACGTTCACAGCCGCCATCAGGAAGCCCTGATCCTGGAAGTGGCGCACCTGGTAGGCCTGGTGCACCCCCTCCCAGCCGCGCACGTCCTCGTCGAACACGGCGAACACCTTGCCGTTGGGGTGCAGGCTCAGGTTGCCGCCCAGCATCCCCGACGCCGACTTGAAGCCCGAGCGCATGAGCAGCGCCGGCGTCTGCATCGCGCCCGCCGCCGACACCACCAGCCGCGCGTGGACGCGGAACGTCCGCCCGAGGGAGCCGTTGGGGTTGGTGACCCGCGCCTCGACGCCGGTCGCGGTGTTCCTGTGGTGAAGGACCTTGGTGACGCGGACGTTGGCGTAGACGCGCGCGCCGAAGTGGACCGCGCGCGGGATCCAGCTCACCAGCGCGGATTGCTTGGCGCCCGCCGGGCAGCCGAACGCGCAGTTGTTGGTGCCCGCGCAGTGGTTCTGGTTGCGGGTGTTGGGGATGTACTTCCAGCCCTGGCGCTCGGCGCCGATCCTGAGCAGCTCGTTGTCGCGGCCGATCGTCTCGGGGTCCTGGTAGGCGACGTGGATGCGCTTCTCCACGCGCTCGTAGAAGTACGCCATCTCGGCCGGCCCGATGCGGTCGAGGTGGTCCTCCTCCTGCCACTTCCTGAGGATCGGCTCGGGGGTGCGCCACGCCATCGCGCCGTTCACCACCGTCGAGCCGCCCACCGTGCGGCCTTCCTGGAAGAACACCGGCGGCGTGCCGAGCGCGGCCGAGGCGCCGCCGTCGCGGTACATCATGCGGATCATCGCGGTGGCGTTGGACGTGAACTCCTCCGTCCGGTGATAGCCGCCCTCCTCGAGGACGATCACGTCGAGGCCGGCCTCGGCGAGCTCCGCCGCCATCGAGGCGCCGCCCGCCCCCGAGCCCACGATCACCACGTCGCACGCCAGGTCGCCGCCGGTGAGCAGGTCCTGGCGCGTGTAGATCCCCGCCGGCCGCTCGCGCTCGACGGAGGACTGCGACGCCACTCCGCCCTCGATCGCGCGCCGCGCGCGCCCGGCCCACGGCGGCGCGGTCACGCCGCGCAGCGGGTCGGGCTGGGTGTGGGTGGCCTCGTGGCGGCGCACCTCGTCGCCGTGGAGCTCCATGCGGCGCTTCTTCACCTTCTCGATCCACGGGTCGGGCGTGTAGCCGAGCTCGGCCTTCACCTCGTCGAGCTCCCAGTAGCTGAGCGCGGAGAGCTGACGGATGCCCTTGGCGAACTCGGCGAAGAGCGGAAAGCGGCTCTTCCACCAGCTCTCGTAGTAGCGCTCGAGCCGCTTCGCATCGAGCTGGGTGGCGTTCCAGCCGCCGTTGCCGGGCCACAGGACGCTCGTCCACTCGAACGCGAGCAGCCCCGCGCGCAGGCCCAGCCGCACCGGCGCCGGCAGCGCGCGCATCGAGAGCTCCATGTGCTCGATCGTGGCGCCCATGCGGTTTCGCGTGACCACCTCGGGCGGCAGCACGATCGGCAGGAGCTTCTCGAGGAGCGCGCGGGTGGAGCGCGAGTGGCGGTAATCGCTCAGGTCGGTCTGGCTCATGGTCCCGTCCGTGGCGCGGCCCGCGTCATTCCGAGCGCAGGAGCCGCAGCAAGCGTTGATCGTGCCGTTCCAGGTAATTCCGCAACACGCGGCCCGCGGCGGCGGGCTGGTGGCGATCGAGCGCGACCAGCAGCGCCTCGTGCGAGTCGCGGTAGTCGGCGGGCGGGCCGACCGCGGCGGTGAAGACCCGCGCCAGGTCGATGTAGACGCTCGCCAGCCGGTTGAGCAGCCACACCGCGGGGAGGAAGCCGGCGGCGGCCACCAGCTCGCGGATCACGCCCAGGTCCGCCTCCACGAAGCCGACCGGGTCGTCGCGGCGCGCCCACGCGAGCGCGACCTGGCGGCGGGCCGCCTCGGTGCCGCCCGGCGGCAGCCGCTTCGCGACCAGCCCGACGCTCTCGAGGAGCAGGCTGCGCCGCAGCGCGAGCAGGTCCTCGAGCAGCGTGACCAGCGACGCGTCCCCCGAAGCCATCCAGCCGCCGTGGCGGAGGTAGGCGGGCAGCACCTCGATCGACCAGTCGCGGCGGTCGCGCACCACCACGCCCGAGCCGCGGCGCGGGTCGACCAGGTTCCACGCGGCGAGCCGCCCGAGCGCCTCGCGCAAGGTGGGGCGGCTGGTGCCGAGCGTCTTGGCGAGGTCGCGCTCGGCGGGGAGTCGCGACCCGGCCGGGAAGGTGCCCTGGACGATGTCGGCGAGGAGCGCCTCGAAGGCGCTCTCGCTCGGCGAGTGGGCGTCGGCGCTCGCGGCGGGTGGTGTCGGCGCGGCGGCGTTCACGGCCCGCGCGGCGCGGGCGGCACCCCGCGACGGGCGAGGACGCGCCGCGCCGGCGAGGCGCGCGTGCGAGCGGGAAGCGGTCTGCGTCGTCACGGAAGTGGCCTGACCAATTGGTCAGACCACTATGCCTCGGGCCGGGCGCCGGATCAAGCGCGGAGCGCCGCGCTGGCGAAGGCGGTGGCGCGCGCGGAGGGCGCCGCGAGGGCGGCCGCGTACGACTCGGCCCCGGCGACCTCCCGGCGCGCCACGCGCTGCAGCACGAGCTCGCCCACGCTCGCCGCCGTGAGCGGTACCGCCATCGCCGGCCGCACGAACTCGGCCTTCGAGACCACGCCGGTCATGGCCGCGCCGAAGCGCGCCATGAAGGCGTCTCCCTTGCGCTGCGCCACCCGGTTCGCCGCGTCGAGCAGCAGCGGCATGCGGTGGACGAGCCGCGCCGCGTGCGCCGAGACCGCGAAGTCGCGCCCGAACGCCTTCGTCCAGCGCGCGTGGTAGGCACCCAGGCTGGGCGCGCTCAGGTCTCGCCGCGCGAAGGCCTCGTGGACCGTCCTCGCGGCGATCCGCGCCGCGATCATCGCGGTGTGGATGCCCTCGCCCGTCAGCGGGTCGGTCTGGCCGGCGGCGTCGCCGACCACCACGAGCCGCTCCCCCACGCTGCGCGCGACACCGCCGAGGCGCAGCGGTCCGATGCGGAGCGGCTCCAGGAACTCGGCGCCCGGGCCGAGCGCCGCGCGTACGAACGGGTCGTGCTCGATCCGCTCCGCGTAGAGCCGCCTGAGCTCGGCCGGATCGGCGGCGCCGCCCGGGATCAGGTAGCTGCCCACGTCGAGGACGTCGTCGTGGTGGCGGAAGAGCGCCACGTACCCGGGGAGCACGTAGGTCGGGTAGAGCAGCACTCCGTCGGCGCGGAAGCGGTGCGTGCCGGCGGCGACGTAGCGGCGGCTCGCCGTGGCTTCCGGCGGCCCATCGACGATCCCGAGCTTGCGGGCGATGCGGCTGGTCGCGCCGTCGGCGGCCACCAGCAACGACGCGCGGAACGTCCGGCCGTCGTGGCAGCGGACCGTCCAGGTGCCGTCGCCGCCGAGGAGGGTCTCGGCGACGCTCGCTCCCTCGTGGAGCTCGGCGCCGGCGGCCGCCGCGCACCGCGCGATCCGCTCGTCGCAGATCGAGCGGCGGATCGAATACACGCGGGTCTCGCGGGCGAGCGGCGCTTCGCCCGTCGACACGAAGCTCTGGCCGTTGGGCGACACGAAGCCGCCCGAGCGGGTGGGGCGCACCACGCCCTCGCGCTCGAGCGCCCCGAGCACGCCCATCTCCTCGAGGATGTCGAGTGCCGGCGCGCACCACGCGTCGCCGCACACCTTGTCGCGCGGAAAGGTCGCCTTGTCGAGGAGCGCCACCCGCTTCGGCGGCAGGCCGTCGGAGCCTCGGACGAGGTCGTACGCGGCCGTGGCACCCGCCGGCCCCGCGCCCACCACCACCACGTCGTAGGGGGCAGGTGACGGCCTCGCCATCGCGCTCAGGCCCCGGGTCCGGGCGCCGCCCAGTGCGCCTTGGCGAACGAGCCGAAGCTGCCGCGGGCGTCGAGCTCGAAGCCCGCGAGGCGCCTGGTCATCACGGCGATGTGCTCCTCGTGCCACAGGAACACGTACGGCAGCTCCTCGGCGAGGAGCTTCTGGGCCTCGGCGTAGAGCGGCTTCCGCGCCCCGGGGTCGAGCAGCGTCTGGGCGCGCTCGGTGAGGGCGTCGAGGCGCGGGTCTTTGAAGCGGCCGCGGTTGGCGCCGGCGGGCGGCACCTTCTTCGAGCCGAACACGGTGTCGAGGATGTCGGGCTCGGTGATCCCGACCCACTGCAGCGTGAAGGTCTGGAAGTTGCCGCGCTTCACGTCGTCGAAGAACGTGCCCCACTCGCTCGACTGGATGGTCATGCCGATGCCGACCGCGGCGAGCTGGCTCTGCAGCACCTCGGCGATGCGGCGCCGGAGCTTGTCCTCGCTGGTCTTGTGGACGAGCGCGAAGCGGGTCGCCGGTCCGTCGCCGTCGGGGTCGGTCTTGCCCGCCTCGTCGAGGAGCTCGCGCGCCGCCGCGGGGTCGTAGGCCACGGTCGGGACGGCGCCGTCGTAGGCCCAGTTGGAGGGCGGCAGCAGGCCCGTCGCGAGGGCCGCGTGCCCGCCGAGCAGGCTGCGCACGATCGACTCGCGGTCGATGGCGTGGGCGACGGCGCGCCGCACCCGGAGATCGGTGAGGGTGGGGTCCCCGAGGTTGAACCCGAGATACGTGGTGTTGGCGCTCGGCGTGCGCGCGATCGTGAGGTCGGGGTCGCTCTCGACCTCCGTGATGCGGTCGGGCGCCACGCCGTTGAGCAGGAAGTGCACGGTGCCCTTGCGCAGCTCGAGCGAGCGCGTCGCCTCGTCGGTGAGGATCTTGAGCTCGATGCGCGGGATCGCCGGCGCCGGCCCGCGGTAGTTGGGGTTGGCGGCGAGCGTGACCCGGTCGCCCGCCATGAACGAGCGCACCTGGTAGGGTCCGGTGCAGGTCGCGCCCTCGGCGAGCTTGCGGGTGTGGTCGGCGGCCTCGCCGGCGGGGATCACGCCGACCGTGAGCGCCGCGAGCAGCGGCGCGTAGGGCTCGTCCAGGGTGAGGACGAGCGTCGCCGGGTCGCGCGCCTCGATCGAGCGGAGGTGCGCGAGCGCGCCGCGGTGCGGGGACGCGAACGCCGGGTCGAGGATCGCCTCGAGGGTCGCCTTGACGTCGGCCGCGCCGAAGACGCTGCCGTCCGAGAACTTCACGCCGCTCGCGAGATGGAAGACGTACGTCTTCTCGTCGGGGGTCTCCCAGGACGTCGCGAGCGCGGGGCCCGGCGCGCCGTCCGCGCCGAGCCGCACCAGCCCCTCGCAGACGAGGTCGAGGATCCGCGAGCTGGCGGCGTCGGTGGAGAGCCGCGGGTCGAGGTTGGTGGGGTCCGAGTCGAGGCCGATGACGAGCTTGTCGCTCGCGCCTCCGCCGCCTCTCGCGCGGCAGCCGGAACCCGCGGCGACGAGCAGCGCGGCGGCGAGGCCGCCGGCCAGCCACCGCCGCGCGCGCCGCACCTCAGCCACCCTTGGCGCCGAGCTGGGCGACCATCGCCGCGCGCCGCTCGGTGGCGTCGGGGCCGAACCAGTGGCGCACGAAGCCGGCGCGCGACTCCGCCGCACGCTCGCGGATCTTCGCGAGGCCCTCGTCGCGCAGGTCGAGCTTGGTGCGCGCGAACGAGCCGGCCGGTAGCTCGGCGAGCTCGTGCGCCTTGGCCTTGGCCACCTTGAGCAGCTCGCCGCCGTCCACCACGCGGCTCACCAGCCCGAGCTTGAGGGCGTCGAACGGCGCCAGCTTGCGCCCCTCGAGGATGCAGGTGTTCCAGTGCTCGCGCGGGATCGCGTGGCGGGCGCACTCGAGCGCGCCCACCGGGAACGGGATGCCGAGCGGCACCTCGGTGAGCGCGATGGTGAACTCGCCGGCCGCCATCACCCGCCAGTCGGCGGCGCACGCCATGACGCAGCCGCCCGCGATCGCGTGGCCGTTGATGGCCGCCACCACCGGCTTCGGGAACGCGAACATCCGCGCGAACAGGGTGTCGAAGGCCTCGACGAACGCGGCCTGCGCCGCCTCGTCGAAGCCGTGGCTCTCCTTCAGGTCGAGCCCGGCGCCGAACGCGCGGCCCTTGCCGACGAGCACCACCGCGCGCACCGCCGCGTCGCCCTCGACGCGGTCGAGGGCCTCGTTCAAAGCCGCGATGAAGGCGTTGCTCATCGCGTTTCCCTTGGGGCAGGCGAGCGTCAGGACCGCCACGTTCCCGTCCATCGCGATCTCGATCGGCATCGGAACCTCCTCTTCTGGGGCCGGCTCGTGGCCTCGGTTGAGCGAGAACGCAAGCTTGGTATGATGACTCGTGATGGTCCAGTTGCACGCCTCCGAGCGCCGCCGCTACCCGCGCGTCCCGTTCTCGAGCCCGATCGAGTACCAGAGCGCGCTCGGGCTCGAGACCGCGCTCGCGTGCGACCTGAGCGGCGGCGGCATGCTCCTCGCGGGCCACACCGCGCTCGCCCTCGGCAGCGACGTGTGGCTCAAGTTCAAGCCGCCCGCGACGCTGCGCCCGATGTTCCTGCAGGGGCGGGTGGTGCGGCTCGGCCCGCCCACCACGAACACCGGCGAGCACGACGGCTTCGCGATCGGGTTCGTCGACCCGGCCGGCTCGAACGTCGAGGAGCTCGACCGCTCGGTGCGCCGCTACCTGGCGGAGAGCGGGATCGTGCTCGACGCGCCGGCGGCGCCGGTCTCCGGTCCGGTCACCTGCCACGTCGCGTACCGCAGCGAGCGCGACTTCGTCGACGCCTACACCCAGCACCTGTGCGGCGGCCAGATCGAGGTGCGCAGCGCCGAGCCGCTCGCGACCGGCACCGAGCTCGAGCTGGAGCTCGAGCTCCCCAACTACTACGAGATCCTGCGCCTCGCGGCGCGGGTCGAGAGCGAGCTCGACGCGAGCGGCGCGGAGCGGCTCTATCGCGCGCGCGTCCTCGAGCCGGGCGGCGAGGCGATGCGCTTCGTGCACGGCTTCGCGAGCGTGTTCATCGGCGCGCGCGACGCCAAGAAGCCGAAGAGCGCCGAGCCGGCGCCCTCCGCCGCGCCGAGCCCGGCGCCAGCCGCCGCTGCCACCACCACCACCGCCGCCGCGGCTCCCGCGACCGAAGGCGACACCGACCTCGCGGCGCTGGTCGCGGAGGCGCTCGAGGCCCTAGACGAGCACGCGGTCGCCGAGTGGAGGTCGCCGCGCTCGCTGCTCGGACCCGAGGAGGCCGCGGCCCAGCCGGCCTCGACCCTCGAGACCCAGCGCATCGACAACATCGCCGAGGTGGTCGCCGAGACCTATCGCGCCCGGCACGCCCAGGCGCGCGCGGCGAGCGCCTCGAGCGCGCCGTCCGAGGTGGTGGGACGCCTCAAGGTGAGCGGCAAGAGCGCGGCGGAGTGGGCCCTGGCGCTCGCCGACGTGGACCCCGACCTGCGCGCGGCGGCGGCCTCGGCGCTCGGCAAGCTCGGCTCCACCGCCGCGTTCGCGGTGAGCTCGCTGGCGGACGCGCTCGGCGATCGCGACCCGCGGGTGCGGCGCGCCGCCGCGTGGGCGCTCGGTGACGTGGGAGCGGGCGCCGCCGAGGCGGTGCCGGCCTTGATCGACGCGCTCTCGGACGGCGACGGCCGCGTGCGCTGGCGCGCGGTGCGCGCCTTGCGCGCGATCGGGCCCGCCGCGGCGCTGGCGGTCCCCGAGCTCAGCCGCGCGCTCACCGACGAGGACGACCGGGTGCGCCAGTGGGCCGCGACCGCGCTCGCCGACCTCGCCGCGATCGGCGCCGACGGCGAGGCTTCGTTCTCCGACCTCTCGGTGTAGGATCGGAGCCCACGAGGCCCCCGTCCGATGAACCGCCCCAGCGCGCGCGAGCGCCTTTGGCAGCGTTTCTCGACCGCCGGCGATCGAGCGCTCGACCGCCGCGAGCTCGACGACGCGGAGCGCTTCTACCTCGCCGCGCTGCGCGCCTCGGAAGCGACGCCGTCGCTCCAGCACTTCGTCTCGACGTCGCTCTACAACGTCGCGCAGCTCTACAAGAGCCAGCAGCGCTGGCGTGACGCCGAGCCGTTCGCGCGCCGCGCTCTCGAGACCAAGCAGGGCGAGCTCGGCGTCGAGCATCCGGACGTCGCCGTCGACCTCAACAACCTCGCGGTGCTGTTCATCCGCCAGGGCAAGTACGCGGAGGCCGAGCCGCTCTACCAGCGCTCGCTCGAGATCCTCCGCGAGCAGCTCGGCCCCGACCATCCCCACGTCGCCACCACGCTCTCCAACCTCGCCGCGCTCTACAAGGTGGAGCGGCGTTTCCTCGACGCCGAGGCGCACTACAAGGACGCGATCGCGATCCAGGAGCGCGCGCTCGGGCGCACCAACGCCGAGGTGGCGCGCTCGCTCTACAACCTCGCCGGGCTCTATCGCGCCGCGCGCCGCTACCCGGACGCCGAGCGCGCGTACCTGCACTCGCTCGAGATCCAGGAGAAGGTGCTCGGGCTCGACCACCCGGACGTGGCGAGCGACCTCGCCAACCTGGCGCGGCTGCTCTACCTGCAGGGCAAGCTCGACCGCGCCGAGCCGCTCTACCGCCGCGCGCTGCGGATCCGGCTCAAGGCCCTCGGCGCCGAGCACCCGGACGTCGCGACCTGCCTCAACAACCTCGGGCTGCTGGCGCTGCTGCGCGGCAAGTACCGCCAGGCCGACCTGCACTTCCGGCGCTCGCTCGCGATCCTGGAGAAGGCGCTCGGGCCGGACCACTCGAGCGTCGCGCTGACCCTCGAGAACTACGCGGCGCTGATGCGCAAGACCGGGCGCGACGCGGAGGCCGACGCCTTCGAGGCGCGCGCCCGCGACATCGAGGCGGCCAACCCCCCCGAAGACGTGTGACGCGGCGGCGTGACGGCGCTCAGTCCGGCCGCGGCGGAGCGCCCTCGATGCGATCGGCGGCGTTCTGCGCCTGCCGCCGTAGCAGGAACGAGGCGTCGTTCTCGGCCGCCTCGCGCAGCGCCGGCAGCGCGTCCTTGGCGGCGGGGCCGAGCTGGCCG
>CAYMQR010000016.1:0-10570 GCA_964392195.1 uncultured bacterium
GGTTCCTGCGCCGGGGTGTCTAACCCCGTCGCAATCACACAGCCCCCTAACTTCGTGGGTGTGTCGGGGCGCCCGCGCGGCCCCCCGCGGCTGGGATCCATTGGTCCGACTCGTGTCCGCGCCTCGGCGGGCTCGCGCGCGCCGCTACTCCGACCGGCAACACGAACACGTTGATGTCGACGCCGATCGTGGCGCGCGGACGCTTCGTCGCAGGCGAGCGCGAGCGCGCCGCAGGCCGCGTATTTCAGCCCGCGCACCTCGGAGCGGGGCGAGACGGCGCGCGACTTGGCCCGCGGTGGGGCGTGCGTTAGCCACGAGCGAACTGCCGTGCGAGGCGCCGGAGATGCTCGACCGTCGAGGAGGGCACTGGATCCGGCTTCAGCAGTCGCGACGCACCACTCGGGTCGGCAGCGAGGATCTGCATCGCCGTTCGGCACGCCGACTCGAGAGCCTCCGCGCGCTCCAGGACGGATCGGTGCTGCCAGCTCGGCGCGGATCGCAACTCGGGCCACCTCGATGCGCTCGGCATGGCATCAGAGAGTACCAACGACGTCTCTGGCCGGCCAGCCGAGCACGCCGCCGCGGCTCGAGGCACCGCGACCCGTTTCAACGACCTCGGCCGCGCGCTACCTTCTGGGAAGAGCCGGAGGTTCCGCCATGCCGCCTACCCCATCCGCCGTCGCACCGCGACAGTTCTTCCTCGCCGATACGCTGCGCTGGGAGCCGGCGCAGGGTCTCCCGGGGGTTGGTGAGATCGGGCTGGCGAAGCGCACGCCCGAGGGGCCCGAGGAGATCGTCGGCTACGACAAGTTCGTCGAGGGCCAGAACTACCTCTACGCGCAGCGCAAGTGCCGCGTGACCAAGGCGTTCCCGAACGGCACGCTGGGCATCACCTTCGAGCTCAAGGAAGACTACTGGTACCGCAACTGCGTGCCGGCCGGATCGCTCAAGCCGATTCCTGAGAAGAAGCCCAAGAAGCCCGTCGCGAAGCCGGCGCCCGCGGCGAAGCCAACAGCTTCCGCGGCCCCGGCCCCGGCCGCGGCGAGCGCGACGGAGCCGACTCCGCCACCGCCGAGCGAGACGTCGAAAGCGCCCTGACGGGCTGCTGAACAACTCGCAGATGCGAGTTGTTCGCGCCTGCCGACGTTTCCTCGGGGAGCACGCGAAGCGCGCGGGTTCCAGACTCCCGCCCCGCAAGAAGCGGAGCTTATGCGCGGCTCCACGCCCAAGTCGACTCGGCTCAAGCTTGTCGATACGCCTTGAACCCGCATCATCCACGACTTCTACTGCGGGCGCCGATCGTCGGCATCTGCGGGCGTACTCTGGATCTTCGGCCCTTCGCGGGGGACGATCCCCCGCGCTACGGACCTGGCCAGGGATGACGACGGCACCGGTCTCGACTAGACGGTGTCGCTCGAATGGCTCTGATCGGTGCAGCGATCCCAATGCACCCGCCCAGGACGTATCCGCGATCGAGGCCCACCGCAGGTCGGGGACGACGATCATGAGGTCGAGGGTCGTTCGACGGGCTCGAGCTGCCCAGGCTGCGCCCTCAGGTGGTCCCTTCATCCTGCAAACCGACAGATTCCCTCGTACCCTCGCACACCCCGGCCAGCGTCGGGCAACGGTGATCAGCACCACGGAATCGCTACACCGAGCGCTCCGAGCCAAGCCCCACCGATTTCGTTCCGCAGTGCCGATGGGCTGGCGCTCGCTGGCGTGACGACGCCGCCGGAAGCGGCCGGTACGACGGCAAAGCCCTATCGCGGACCGCGAGGGCGAGCGCGCCAGTCCAGCGCGCGAGCCACGGTCAGGGCGTGGCGTGGCCCTGCGCGTCGAGCCCTGCGAGCTTGCGCGCGGCGCCGGGGTGAAACCTCGTGATGCGAAGTACGTTCTCGTACGCGGTCCGGGCGCACACCCGATCGCCCTGATCGCGGCAGACGTCGCCGAGGGCCTCGTACGCTTGGAAGAGGTGATCGGGCAAGATCGCAGCCGCGCGCTCGAACGCCGTGCGTGCACCGGGCAGGTCGCCTGCCTCCCGCGCCATCGCACCGAGCTCCATCCACGCCGCGTTGTTGGTGGGCTCGCGATCCACGATCCGCTGGAACGCACGGCGTGCGTCCTCGACCTTGCCTTCCAGCCGGTCGAGCGTGGCGAGAAAGAGCTGCTCTTCGCTCCCGGCACCGGGACGACGCGCGAGCCGCTCCGCGTAGCGACGCGACTCAGCGTAGTTGCCAGCGTCCCGCTCGTATCGCGCCATCTGGTAGAGGGTTCTCGGCTCGTCCGGGTCGATCGTGAGCCCGATCTTCCAGTAGTGGACCGCGAGGACGGGGTCACGCTGCCGCAGGGCGGAAGAGCCGAGCCACCACAGCACGGCTGGGCTCAGACGCTCGGGCGGCGGGGGCTCCTCGCCGACCGGCTCGTAGCTCGCGAGCCGCGTCACGGAATCGGCGGGCAACTGGGGCAGCGTGCCGTCCAGGAGGCGTGCGGCGAGCAGGTCGGCGATCCGCTGGTGTCCAGCGGCGGTCGGGTGGCAATAGTCGAGGATCAACTCGCGGCCAGGCACTCCCGAGGGGGTCGCAGCCTCGAAACCGGCTTCCACATCGATGATCGGCACGGATTCGCTGACGGCGACGCGGCGGATCGCGTCGTTGATCTCGGTAGTGGCGCGGATCGGCACCGGATCGAGGTCTCGTGCACGACGAAAGCTGGCGAGCGCCTCCGCGCGACGGCCGTACGCCTGCTCGATCTCACCACGCAGGTAGGCGCCGGGCGCCCATCGGTCCTCGATTCGATCGGCCGCGTCCATCTCGGCAAGCGCCTTCGCCGGGTCGTTGGAGTCGAGCGCACGGCGCGCGCCCCTGACGTGCTCGAAGAACGCCTCGCGACGCTCGGCGGGCGGCGGATACGCGAACGCCAGCGTCTCGGTCTTCCAGTCGCGGAGGTTGGAGGGCACCGTGCAAAGCACGATGCCCACCTTCGCGGCCCGGCACTGCGCCACCATCGAACGAATCCTCGACTCGAACGCTGCGGCGACCCGCGTCTTCTCTTCGAGGGTGAAGAGGCGACCCTCGTCACGCCCCTGGAGCCCGAACAGATCGTGAGGGTCCGCGTCGGAGGTCGAGGCACGCTTCCGCAGGCGTGACGTGACGAGGTCGAGGAACGCCCAGATCCGCGTCCGCGACATCGCGTCGCGCAGCGCGACCGCGACGTGGCCCGCGCTCAGCGCGCGGTCGTACGCCTCGCGTTCGATGAACTCGTTGTGCCCCGTGTACACGACGAGCACATCGGGCTGGTGCCCGAGGATCCACGGCAGCATGCCGAGCTCGCGATGACTCCCGAAGGACATCCCCCCCAGATTCGCGACCTCGATCTCGTGCCCTGGTGCGGCGTACTGGAGCCGCTTCTCGAGGAAACGCGAGAACGAATACTCGTTGCCGTACGGATAGCCGAACGTGGAGGATCCCCCGATCGTGACGATCCGCACGGATCCTGGCGCGCGGGTGGCCGCGAGGCTCACTCGATTGAACGCACCTCCCGACTGCCGCAGCACGAGCCGGTCGTCGCGACGTTCAAAGATGTCGCGGGTCGGCCGGAACCCCCCCGACGGATCGACGTCCGGCACAGCGGCGCGAAACTGCGGGAGACGCAGCAACCCCTCCGCCGCGCCGAAGAGGAGCGTGACGACCACGCCCGCGAACAGCAGCCGCCGCGCTCTGCTCGGGGGCGCATGCAGCCCGCCTCGCTCTGCGATCGGCTTTCGATCAATCTCGGGCGCCATCGGATGGCGCCCAGCATGCCGGCGTACGGATCCGCCTTCAACCCGCTATCGGGCACACCGGTCGACAAGCCGCGTCCAGGACGTCGCGCGGTCTCGCCGCGGACTCGTCCGCGACAAGTTCGTCGAGGGCCAGAACTACCTCTACGCGCAGCGCAAGTGCCGCGTGACCAAGGCGTTCCCGAACGGCACGCTGGGCATCACCTTCGAGCTCAAGGAAGACTACTGGTACCGCAACTGCGTGCCGGCCGGATCGCTCAAGCCGATTCCTGAGAAGAAGCCCAAGAAGCCCGTCGCGAAGCCGGCGCCCGCGGCGAAACCAGCGGCTGCTGCCGCCGCGCCGGCGGCTCCCGCCGAGCCGCCGGCGACGGGCTGACGCGCGTCCCGCGTCACAGCCCGAACGCCTTCTTGCGGTCGAAGTACTTGGTGCGCGAGATGTCGAGCAGCTCCATCGCGCGCTCGTTGTTGCCGCCCGCGGCGGCGAGCGCCTTGCGGAAGTGGACGCGCTCGACGTCGGTCACCACCTCCTCGAGGGTCGGGAAGCCCTCCGAGGCGGGCGAGTGGCGGCTCTGGACGTAGCTCGGCAGGTCGGCGAGCCGGATCACCGCGCCGTCCACCACCGCGTCGAGCTCCTCGACGATCCGCATGAGCTGGCGGACGTTCCCCGGCCACGGGTAACGGGCCAGTGCGCGCATCGCGTCGCGGTCGATCCGCTTGGTCGAGCGGATCCGTTGCAGCAGATGATCGACGAGCGCCGGGACGTCCTCGGCGCGCTCGCGAAGCGGCGGCACCACCACCGCGACGCCCTGGATCCGGTAGAGCAGGTCCTCCCGGAAGCGCCCCGCGCGCACCTCCGCCTGGAGGTCGCGGTTGGTGGCGGACACCAGCCGCACGTTGGTGCGGAGCGTCTCGGTGCCTCCGACCCGATCGAACTCGCCGGTCTCGAGCACCCGCAAGAGCTTGGCCTGGATCGCGGGGCTCAGCTCGCCGAGCTCGTCGAGGAACAGCGTGCCCGTGCTCGCCAGCTCGAAGCGGCCGCGCTTGCGTGCCAGCGCTCCTGAAAACGCGCCGCGCTCGTGGCCGAAGAGCTCGGACTCGGCGAGCGTCTCCGGGAGCGCGGCGACGTTCACGGCCACGAACGGCCCGGCGGCCCGCGCGCTGATGCGGTGGAGCGCACGGGCGAACACGTCCTTTCCGGTGCCGGTCTCGCCGAGGAGCAGGACCGGGATGCGCTTCGACGCCACCCGTTGCAGCCGATCGAACGCCGCGCGGATCGGCTCGGAGGTGCCCACGATCTCCAGCTGGCGCATCGCCTCTTGCTGCAGCGCCTCCCAGCGCTGGCTGTCGAGGTCGCGCTCCGACTGGACCCTGGCCAGCGCCGAGGCGTTGCGGAAGGCGATGCGGATGAACTGGGCGAGCACCGTGACGAAGGCGAGGTCAGCCTTGGTGAAGGCGCCCGAGTCGACGCGGTTGTCGGCGTAGATCACGCCGTCGCACGAGCCCTTCTCGCCGAGGGGCACCGCGAGCACCGAGCGGATCTGGTTCGCGACCACGCTCTTCGAGCCAGAGAAGGCCGCGTCGTCCGCGGCGTCGAGGGTGACGATCGCGACGCCGCGCGTGAGCACCTCGTCGATGATCGTCTTGCTGACCGGCCACTCGCGCGGGTCATCGCCGAGCGTCAGGTTCATCGACGCCTTGGCTTGGAGCCGCCCGGACTCGTCGAGGACGGCGACGAGGCAGCGCTCCATGCGGATCAACCGGCCGAGCGCCGGCACCACCGCCTCGGCGACGCCGGCGACGTCGGTCTCCGAGCAGACCGCGTCCGCGAGCCGATAGATGAGCTCGAGCCGGCGGTGGGACTCGGCGAGCTGGGCCGGGCTCGGGTGCTCATGGAGCACCTCGTCGAGAAGGTCCCAGCCGAAGCTCATCGTAAGCCGTGCGCGCGACGCCGAACCGAGCGCCGGCGTCACCGCTCGATTAGCACACTTGATCGTGTGCGATCTACGGGTAAATCGTGAAATGCCGCCACTGGTCCGCTGATCGGATCAATCAATCCGATACTCGGATGATTTTGGGTTGAACCACAGATTGACCTAGGTCACATATCCCTCTTAATGCATTGATTTTATTGCATTTATGATGAAACGACGGAGACGGCATCTACTTTGAGTTCGAGGGCTCTCGCAACCACAAGGCGCCCACCCCACGGCGCCAGGAGGAGAGCCCATGTTCCGCAACCATCCCCATCCATTCTATAGCCGTTTTTCGGTGTCGATCGTCGCCACGGCGCTGCTCGCGCTCGCCGCGTGCAAGGAGCCCCCCGCCGGCACCGCCGGCATCAGCCCCGCGCACTGGCCGAACGCCCAGGCCGCGGACTGGACCACCTACTGGCAGCAGCAGGCCGAGGTCGGCGGCCAGGTCGGCGTTCACCTCGAATGGAACGACAGTGGTGACGGTGTCATACCGACCTGCATCCTCGACGTGCTCGCCCACGGCGCGCGGCCGGTGTTGGTGCTCGGGCTCAACGGCGTGGCGGGCAACGCCACCAAGCAAGCCGCGCTCGAGAGCATGGTGCGCCAGCTCGTCACGACCTACCCGATCGACTTCCTCGCCTTCGGCAACGAGATCGACCAGGACCCGACGGTCGCCTCGATGCTGCCGGTCATCGAGCACATGGCCCAGTTCACCAAGGCGCTCGGGACCCCCACACAGGTCTTCACGGTCTTCCAGTACGAGTCGATGCTCACCAACCCGAAGGCGGCGAGCTACATCGCGCAGGTGCCGTCGGTGTCGTTCGTGGGCTTCACCAGCTACCCGTTCCTCAAGTACTCGGCCACCTCGCAGATGCCGACCACCTACTACGACACGATCGCCAAGTGGACCTCGAAAGCGTGGGCGCTCACCGAGGTCGGCTGGCCGTCGCGGCAGAGCTTCCCCGGTTACCCGACCATCAAGGGCTCGGAGGCCGAGCAGGTGAACTTCATCAGCAAGCTCGCGAACATCCTTCCGAACAAGCCGGTGGTGTTCGTGAACTGGTTCACCATCTGCGACCTCGCCGAGTGGAAGGAGACCGATCCGGTCACCAACTTCGGCTTGGTCTTCAACACCATCGGGTTGCGGCGGAACTCGGGGGCGGCCAAGCAGGCCTACGAGGCGTGGCGGCAGTTCTACGTCGCGTCGAAGTCGGCGTGATCCGTCCCCACGATGTGGGGTGAGCGGGCCGGGGGCGCGAGCCTCCGGCCCGCTCTTTTCCTCTCCGCTCGCGCCGGCCCGTGACGTGGGCCCGAGTCGCAGCGGTCGCCGGGATCAGATCAAGAGATCCGGCAGCTCGGCGAAGCTGCGGATCACGAAATCCGGCTCCGGCAGTTCCGGATCGATGGTTCGCCCCTTGCGGTTGATCCACGCCACGTCCAGCCCGGCCTGCTTGGCGCCCAGGACGTCCGCGTCCGGCGTGTCGCCGACGAAGATCGCGTCGCTCGGCGCGATCCCCATGCGCGCGAGCGGTGCCTCGAACAGCTCGGGGTGGGGCTTCACCTTGCCGACCGCGTCCGAGATCACGATCTCCTCGAAGTAGCGCGTCAGGTCGAGGCGGTCGAGGATCCGCACGCAGCTCGGCGCGTGGTCGAAGTTGGAGATCAACGCGAGGCGGTGGTCGCGCGCCAGCCGGTCGAGCGCCGTCGCGTGCGCGGCCGGCAGCAGCGTGCAGCGGGTGAGGTTCTCCATGTGGCACTCGACGAGCCGCCCGACGAACGCCGCCTCGAGCACCACCTCCGGCGCGCCGAGGCGCTCCAGCACGCGCGCGAAGCGCAGCGCCGACGAGCGCTCGAGCAGGTCCGCTTCCTTCTCGGCCTGGATCTCGTTCGAGACCTCGACGAGCATCCGCAGGATGACCTCGGGCGCCGGATGGTCCCAGCGCTCGGCGAGGATCTCGACCAGCATCGGCACGGTGCTCGGCACCGACCGGTCACCGACGCGCATCTCGGGCAGACCGGCACGGTCGAAGGTGACGATCGTCTCGAACAGGTCGCACAGCACCGCCTGGTAGCGGCGCGTGGCGCGATCCCGGATCAGCCGGACCCGCGTTCGCTCTCGGCTCATGCCCTTCGTCCCCGATCCATTCGCCTGAAACGCGACGGGGCCGTCACGTGGACGGCCCCGTTGCGTGCACATCGACGCGCGGGCGTGCCCCGCGCCACGGACCGACCCGGCTCAGCCTTCGTTCGCCTTGCCGATCGCCTCGCGGAAGCGCTTGCTGACGAGCTCGCGCGCGAGCCGGCAGGTGAGCTCGCGATCCGGATGGGTGGCGAGGTACCCGAGCGGGATCTGGAACCCGCCCTTGTCCTTGAGGTTGCCGCCGCCGTAGTAGCGGCCGGTCGCCTCGTCCATGCCGAAGGTCTTCTTGAGGAACGAGTCGGGGTCGACCACCTCGCTCGAGGTGCGCAGGCTGCCGTCGATCGCCTTGCCGTCGACGATGCCGAACACCAGCACCGTGTCGGTGCCGCCGCGGCGGAGCAGGAAGTCCGCCGCCTGCGGGATGCCGTCGCGATCCTCGCTGCGCACGAAGCCCACGTCGCTCAGCATGTAGTTGTCGTAGATCTGCTTGTTCTCGAGGGCGCGGCGGATCAGCTCCATGATCTCGGGGCTGAGCGCCTGGCGGCTGATCTTGCGCAGCAGGTCCTTGCTGACCGCCGAGTCGAGGTACATCACCGCCGACAGGTCGAAGCGGGTGGCCTCGATGAGGTTCTGGGTGTCGGTGCGGATGCCGTGGGCGAGCGCCGTGGCGATCTGGACCTGCGGCTCGTCCTTGCGGTCGAGCCCCTTGGGGAAGCGCTGGCGCAGGTACGAGGCGTAGATCGACGCCGTGGCGCCGACGTCCTCGCGGATGTCGACGAACTCGGCGGGCACGTCGCTGGTGCGCTTGTGGTGGTCGACGAAGGCGACGAACGCCTTGCCCTTGAGCTCGTCGTCGATCGGGGTGTTGATCTTCTGCGAGTCCACCAGCGAGAAGCACGAGAACTCCGAGAGGTCGAGATCCTCGTGGTAGAGCATCAGCTCGATGTCGAGGGTCTTGAGGAGCGCCCGGTTTTCCTGGTGGCTGGGGTCGCGGAACGTCAGGATCGTCGTCTCGATGCCGTGCTCGTTGGCCAGGTAGCGGTGAGCCAGCGCCGAGGAGATGCCGTCGGGGTCCGGGAAGCCGCTCAGGATGACGAGCATCTTCTGACCGGAGTGACGCTTGAGCGCGACCTGAAGCTGTCGCGCCCGTTCTTCGTCCAAGCTCGTGATGGCTTCGAGCTGGGGGGCCGTTGCGGTTGCTTCCATGGGAGGGTGGATCTCCGTCCGCTCACCGGGACATCCGAACCAGAAGCGACCGCTTGCCCGACGTTCCACGCCGCTTTCGCGGCCGAATCACGGGAACGCGCGGTCCTGAGACGCCAGGTGAGCAGACCGGGGCACCGCTGATTCCTCCGAGGCCGGCGAGGCGCGCCACGTGGCGCGCGCCGACCGAACGGTGCCCCTGGCTGGCGTCCGGGGTGAGGGGCAGCATACCCCAGGGGCGAGGGGTGAGCTACCGAAACCTGCCCACCCGCCGCGGCGCGTCACGGGCGGCGGTTGAACCTCGCCCCGCCGATCGAGGCCCACCGATCCCACGGCTCGGCCCCCACGTGGGTGCGCGGGGCTCCTCGTCGATCTCCGCTGGAGCGGGGTGCCGGCGCCGGATTCGCGGCGAGAGTCGTCGGCGCGAACGTGTACCGGGTTTATGCTAGCGCCACCCCTGCGGACCGCCGCCGGATAATCGAGACATGCCCCGTCCTCCTTCGGCCAAGAGCCGGCGCGCCCGCGCCAAGCCCACCGCCGCGCCGAAGCGGCGCCGCGCGGCCGCGGCGATGCCGCTGACCGCCAGCCGCAAGGACAGCCACATCGAGATCGTCCTCCACGAGGACGTCGCCCACAAGACGGTCGCCAACGGCTTCGAGCGCTACCGCTTCGACCACGAGGCGCTCCCCGAGATGGACCTCGCCGACGTCGACCTCTCGATCGAGCTGTTCGGCAAGCGGCTCGCGGCGCCGCTCGTGATCGGCGCGATGACCGGCGGCACCGAGCGCAGCCACCGGATCAACCGCCACCTCGCCGAGGCGGCGCAGGCGCGCGGCGTGGCGCTCGCGCTCGGCTCGGCGCGCACCGTCCTCGAGGATCCGGCCCGCGCCCGCACCTACGCGGTCCGCGACGTGGCACCCGACGTGCTGCTGTTCGCGAACCTCGGCGCCGTCCAGCTCCGCCTCGGTGTGACGCCCGACGACTGCCGCCGGCTCGTCGAGCTGCTCCACGCCGACGCGCTCTTCCTGCACCTGAACCCGCTCCAGGAGGTGATCCAGCCGGAGGGCGACACCACCTTCGGTGGCCTGGTGGAGCGCATCGCTGCCGTGGCGCGGGCGCTCGCGCCGACGCCGGTGCTCATCAAGGAGGTGGGCGCGGGGATCTCGGCGGCCACCGCCGCGCTGCTCAGCGGCACTGGCATCGCCGGGATCGAGGTCGCGGGTGCGGGCGGCACGTCGTGGGCGCTGATCGAGAGCCACCGCGGAGGGAACCCGGCCAAGGCGCGCCTCGGGCGGGTGTTCGCCGATTGGGGGATCCCCACCGCCGAGAGCCTGGTGCAGGTGCGCACGGCCTGGCCGGACGGCGTGGTGATCGCCTCGGGGGGGATCCGCGACGGCATCGAGAGCGCCAAGGCGCTGGCCCTCGGCGCCACCGCCGTGGCGTCGGCGTTCCCGTTCCTCGCCGGCGCCGAGCGCT
>CAYMQR010000016.1:10670-21093 GCA_964392195.1 uncultured bacterium
CTCGGCGCCACCGCCGTGGCGTCGGCGTTCCCGTTCCTCGCCGGCGCCGAGCGCTCGAGCGAGGCGGTGGCCGAGCGCATCGGGCTCTTCGTCGACGAGCTGCGGACCGCGTGTTTCCTGACCCGCTCGCGGACCGTCGCCGAGCTGCGCCGCGCCCACCTCCGCCGGATCGACGCCCCACTCCGAGACCAGCCATGAATCGAGCTCGCGGAGCCGTCGAGACCTCGCGCCTCAAGGGCTTCTACAAGCTCGACGTGCGAAGCCGCGTCGAGGAGATCGCGCGCCTCGCCGGGCTCGACGACGCCGACCGTCGCGCGCTGCTCGAGATGGACGGCTTCGGGCTGCGCGAAGCCGATCACATGATCGAGAACGTGATCGGCATCCTGCCGCTACCCATCGGGGTCGCCGCCAACTTCCGGATCGACGGCGTCGACCGGCTGGTGCCGATGGCGATCGAGGAGCCGTCGGTGGTCGCCGCCGCGAGCAACTCCGCGCGCCGCATGCGCGCCGGCGACGGCATCCGCACCTGGGCCAGCGAGCCGATCATGATCTCGCAGGTCCAGCTCACCGAGGTGCCCGACCTCGAGCGCGCCGCGCAGGCGGTGCTCGCCGCCAAGGCGGAGCTGCTCGCGACCGCCGACGAGGGACACGACCGGCTGCGTGCCGCGGGCGGCGGCGCCCGCGACCTCGAGTGCCGCTCGCTGCGCGAGACGCGCGTGGGGGCGATGCTGGTGGTCCACCTGCTGGTCGACGTCCGCGACGCCATGGGCGCCAACGCCGTGAACGGCATGGCGGAGGCGATCGCGCCGCGGCTCGAGGCGCTCACCGGCGGCCAGAGCTGCCTCAAGATCCTCTCCAACTACACCACCGAGCGGCGCGTGCGCGTGGACGTGGAGATGAGCGCGAGCGAGATCGCCACCGCCGAAGCGAGCGGGCTCGAGGTCGCGACCGAGATCGAGAAGGCGTCGGCGCTCGCCGAGGCCGACCCGTACCGCGCCGCCACCCACAACAAGGGCATCCTGAACGGCATCGACGCGGTGCTGATCGCCACCGGCCAGGACTTCCGCGCGGTGGAGGCTGGAGCCCACGCGTGGGCCGCGCGCGCCGGCCGCTACACCGCGCTGGCGGCGTGGTCGCGCACGCCCGCCGGCGGGATCCGCGGCGAGATGGAGCTGCCGCTCTCGGTCGGCATCGTGGGCGGCGTCACCAAGGTCCACCCGGTGGTGAAAGTCGCGCTCAAGATCCTCGGCGTGCAGTCGGCGTCCGACCTGGCGCGGGTCGCCGCGGCGGCGGGCCTCGCGCAGAACTTCGGCGCGCTCCACGCGCTCGCCACCGAGGGCATCCAGCGCGGCCACATGTCGCTGCACGCGCGCAACGTCGCGGCGGTGGCCGGCGCCGGACCCGACGAGATCGCCGCGGTGGTGAAGGAGATCGTCGCGGCGGGCGCCGTCAACGAAGGCGCGGCGCGCGCGGCGCTGGCGCGGCTCCGGGCGAGCCGGTGATCGGGCGCGGCCGCGCGCCCGGCAAGGTGATCCTCGCCGGCGAGCACTTCGTGGTCCACGGCGCCCCGGCGATCGCGCTGCCGGTGCGCGCGGTCCACAAGGAGATCGAGGTCGACGCCCGCCTCGATCCGTACGACCACGCCCTCGAGCTCCGGATCGTCGATCCGTTCCCCGAGCACGAGACGCTGCGCGAGATGCTGATCACGCTGCTCGAGCGGCTGGTGATCCCCACCACCGGCGAGGTCCGCGTCACCGTCCGCTCGAGCCTCACGCCGGGCGCGCACCTCGGCTCGAGCGCCGCGCTCGCGGTGGCGCTGGTGCGCGCGGTGCTCGACTTCCGCGGCCTCGAGTACCCGGACGACGAGGTGGCGCGGCTCGCGTTCGACCTGGAGCGGATCGTCCACAAGAACCCCTCGGGGATCGACAACACGGTGGTGGCCCTCGACCGCCCGATCTGGTTCGTGAAGGGCACGGCGCCCGAGCCGATCGCGTGCGCCCTCGACGCCACGTTGCTGCTCGCCGACACCGGAGTCGCGTCGAGCACCGCCGAGGTGGTGGCGCGGGTGGGCGAGTTCCGGCAGACCCACGCCGATCGCTTCGCGCTCCTGCTCGCCGAGGCGGGGGCCGTCACCACGCGCCTGCGCGCGGCCCTCGCCGCGGGCGACGCGCGCGCCGCGGGCGAGTGCCTGGACCGGAACCAGCTCCTGCTCGCCGAGGTGGGCACCAGCTCGCCCGAGCTCGAGCGCCTCGTCGCCGCCGCGCGCGGCGCGGGCGCGCTCGGCGCCAAGCTCACCGGCGGCGGAGGCGGCGGCAACGCCATCGCGCTGTGCGCGCCAGGGACCGCGGGAACCGTCCGCGACGCGCTGCGCGCAGCCGGCGCCCACGGCTTGATGGACGTGCCGCTGCGCGAGCTCGGGGGGCTCGGATGACCTGGGAAGCCCTGGCGATCGCGCACCCGAACATCGCGCTGGTCAAGTACTGGGGGAAGCGCGACTCGGCGCTCAACCTGCCCCGCGAGGGCAGCCTGTCGCTCACGCTGGCCGGGATGCGGTCGATGACCCACGTCGCGTTCGACGCGGCGCTCGCCGCCGACGAGCTGATCCTGGGCGGCGCCCCCGCCCCCCAGGCGTCCCTCGCCAAGGCGAAGCGCATCCTCGACGAGGTGCGGCGGCGCGCGGGCGGCGAGGTCGCGACGCTCCACGCGCACGTCGAGAGCCGCAACGACTTCCCGACCGGCGCGGGCCTCGCGTCGAGCGCGAGCGGCTTCGCGGCGCTCGCCTGCGCCGCCGCCGGCGCGGCGGGGCTCGTGCTCGCCGCGGCCGAGCTCTCGGTGCTGGCGCGGCTCGGCTCGGGCTCGGCGTGCCGTTCGGTGCTCGGCGGGTTCGTCGAGTGGCGGCGCGGCGAGCGCGCCGACGGCGCCGACTCCCACGCCGTCGCGGTCGCGCCCCGCGACCACTGGGACGTGGCGATGCTGGTCGCGGTCGTCGCCGAGGGTCCCAAGGGCGTGTCGTCCACCGAGGGCATGGAGCGGACCCGGCGGACCTCGCCCTTCTACGAGCCGTTCCTGGCGTCGATCCCCGCCGACCTCGACGCCGCGCGCGCCGCGGTGCTGGCCCGCGACCTCGACGCCCTCGGCACCGTCATGGAGCACGACTGCCTGCGCATGCACGCCGCGATGCTCGCCGCCGAGCCCGCGCTCATCTACCTGCGCGGCGGCTCGCTGGCCGTGGTCGAGCGGGTGCGCGAGCTGCGCGCCGCCGGCACGCGCGCCTACTTCACGATCGACGCCGGCCCCAACGTGAAGGTGCTGTGCGAGCGCGCCGACGCCGACGTGGTCGGGACCGCGCTCACCGCGGTTCCCGGCGTGGCGCGGGTCATCCGCGCGCTGCCGGGCGACGGCGCTCACCTCGCCGACCACCTCGCATGAGGGCCGCGCCGCGCGCCAGCGCGGGTCACGGGTCGAGCGTGAACCCCACCTTGATCGTCACCTGGTAATGCGCGACCGCGCCGTCCTGGATGTCGCCGCGCGTCTCGGTGACCTCGAACCAGCGCATGTTTCGCACGCTCTGCGCGGCCTTGGCGATGGCGCCCTGGATCGCGTCCTCGATCGACTTCGTGGACGAGCCGACCAGCTCGATCTTCTTGTAAACGTGCTCACTCATCGTTTTCTCCCCGTGGGCGAGTCCGCGCCCACGACCCAGCTTACCCGCCGCGCCGCCGGCCGCGAGCCACCCCGAGGACTCCCATGACCGACCTCCCGTCCCTCCACGACCGCGAGGTCCAGGCGATCGCCGAGCGCATGCGTGGGCTGGCCGCGAGCGGAGAGCGCGCGCACATCTTCAAGGGCGGCGTCCACCACTTCGTGCCGCTGCCCGGGGACCCGCGCTTCGCCGGGCGCACCGTCGACGTGTCGTCGCTGAACCGCGTCCTCGAGATCGACGCGGCGAAGCGCGTGGCGACCGCCGAGCCGGGCGTCACGTTCGCCGAGCTCGCGCGCGCGACGCTCGCCCACGGGCTCTTGCCGATCGTGGTGCCGGAGCTCGAGGGCATCACGGTGGGCGGCGCGATCGCCGGCTGCAGCGTCGAGTCGATGTCGTACGTGCACGGCGGCTTCCACGACACCTGCCTCGAGTACGAGATCGTCTCCGGCGCGGGCGAGGTGCTGGTCTGCTCGCGCGATCGGAACCCGCTCGCGTTCGAGATGATCCACGGCTCCTACGGCACGCTCGGCGTGCTGACGCGCGCCACCTTCCGGCTGGTGCCGGCCAAGCCGTACGTGCGCATGACGTACGTCCGCCACACCAGCTTCGCGGACTTCGAGCGCGAGCTCCGCGCCCACTGCGCGGAGCGCGACTTCGACTTCATCGACGCGATCATCCACCGCCGCGACGCGCTGGTGCTGTGCCTCGGGCGCTTCGTGGACCACGCCCCGTACACCACCAGCTACCGGCGGCTCGAGATCTTCTACAAGAGCACCCTGGCGCGCGCCGAGGACTACCTCACCACCGAGGACTACTGCTTCCGCTACGACACCGAGTGCCACTGGCTGACCGCCACGTTCCCGCCGCTCGAGTGGAAGCCGGTGCGGTGGCTGCTCGGAGACAGGCTCCTCGGCTCGACCAACCTGATCCGCGCCTCGGGCACGCTCGCGCCGATCCTCGCGCTCAAGCGCCGCCCCGACGTGGTGTGCGACGTCTTCATCCCGGCCCGTCGCTTCGCCGAGTTCTGGGACTGGTACCAGCGCGACTTCGACTTCTTCCCGCTGTGGGTGGTGCCGTACCGGGTGCCGGCGATGTACCCGTGGATCAGCCCCGAGCACGCCGCGCGCATGCACGACGACCTCTTCATCGACTGCGCGATCTACGGCAAGCCCAACGGCGATCCCGCCGTCGACTGGTCCGAGCGGCTCGAGGAGAAGACCTACGAGCTCGGCGGCATCAAGACGCTCATCTCGCGCAACCATTATGGCGAGGATCGCTTCTGGTCGATCTACCACCGCTCCAACTACGAGACCGTGAAGCGCGAGCTCGACCCGCGCGGCGTGTTCCCCGGGCTCTACGAGAAGCTCCACAAGGTCGGCTGAGCTCTCGGCCCGCCGGAGGCGGGCCCTCCAGACCGGGTGATCGAGCGGCTGGAGCGCGCCCGCTCCGTCGGGCGCCAGCGGTCGAGCGGGGCCGTGCAGCGACCGAACGGCTCTATGCCGCGCGGCGCGCGACCAGCCGCAGCATGCCCCGCGCGCCCGGCTCCAGGCGGGTCTCGAGGCCGAGCCCCGCGAGGTAGTCGCGCGCCCACGACGGGTCGATGCGCAGCTTGGGGAACGAGCTGGTGCGCAGCGTCCACCCACCGCCGGCGCCGCGCTCGTACACGACGTCGTTCACGGTGACGGTCCGATCCCCGTACTCCAGGAAGCACGTGTGGATGCGCTGCTCGTCGCTGCGCACCGGGATGAAGCGCGCGGTGCCGGTGAGCTCGGTGGTGAAGAGGTCACGGAACGTCGCGACGAACCAGCCGCCCGGCGCCAGCGCGCCGGCCACCATGTCGAAGAGCGCCTCGAGCGCGGCGTGGCTCTCGAGATGGGTGAGCGTGTCGCCCATGCACAGCACCACCTCCGCGGGAGCCGCGATGCGGGCGCGGAACGCCAGCAGGTCACCGACCTCGAGGCGAACGTCGTGCTCGCCCGCGCGCCGCGCGAGCACGTCGAGGAGCTCGCGGCAGCCGTCGATCGCGAGCACCGAGTAGCCGAGCTCGGCGAGCGGGATGGCGTGGACGCCCGGTCCCGCGCCCAGGTCGACCGCGACGCGACCGGCACCGGGGCCGATACCGAGCGTGGTCAGCTCCTCGCGCGCGTCGGCGATGGCGTGCTCGAGGTCGCCGAGCATCCACACGTAGAAGCCGCCGAGGAGCTCGTCGTAGTGCTCGCGAACGGTCGTCATCTTCATCCTCCACGTGCCAGCGCGGCGCGGACGGCGGCGGCCGGCCAGCGACCCCGGTCACCCGGGACCGAGCGAGCTCTCGACCAGAGCGTCCGCCTCCGCGTGGGCGATCCGGTGGTGGAACATCAACATGTCCGTGGCGAGCGATCGCTCACCACGGTGCACCAGCTCGACCACGAAGCCGCGGACGTCGTGTTCCTCGCCGGATGCGAGGACCCGGTCACCCCGGAGCCGCCGCGTCACGGTCTCCTCGCGTCTCACGCGCTCGCCGAGGAGGCGGAGCAGCCGGCGCCCGCGCCATTCGACCCAGATCTCGTCCGCGGTCGGCGCATGGACCGGGACGTGGGGCGAGAAGCGCAGCCGGTCCAGGAAGCCGGCCCGCGACGCCACCTCGCGGAGCTCGCGCGCGACACGCGCGGCGAGCGCGCCGGGGTCCACGTCTGCGTGGAGCGTCAGCACCACGAAGGCGCGGTAGCGCCGCACGACCCGCGCACGCATCGGCACCTCGAGCAGCTCGCGCACCTCGTGGACCGAGCGGATGGCGTCGAACGGCACGAAGGCCGCCGTCGGCTCGTCGGACCGAAGCCGCCAGTTCAGGTACGAGCGCGTGTTGAGCCAGACCCCCGGGTCGGCGACCGCCGCGACCCAGTTCCCCGATCTCACCGCCGCCCTGACCTGCTCGAACGCCGCCATGGCGACCAGCGCGCAGGCCAGCAACGCGAGACCACCGAACCCGGCCAGCGCCACCCAGCCGAGCGGAGCCACCCACACGCGCGGTGAGGCGAGCTGCGTCGCCACCGAGGCGGGGCCGGCGACGAAGACCGCCAGCACCAGCGCGGCGCCGATCGGGACGTGACCGAAGCGCCGCGACCACGGGACCCTGGGCACACCCGAAGCGGGATGAAGGGCGATGGATCGCATGCCGATCGCGCCGCGCGCGGCGAGCTCTCGGCGCGGCGCGCAGCGAGTATCCGACGCCGGCCCGCCGCACGGGAACCAGGCGGTAGCCGACTCCCCCGCCCGATGTCCTCGGGCCGAGATCGCTCGCGGCCCCGCACGACGCGCGAGAGGCGGATCGCGTATCGTTCGGCGTCGCGCGCTCCCCCGGCTCGCCACCGCCATGACCGCTCCCTCGATCCTCGTCCGCGCGCCCGGGAAGCTCATGCTGCTCGGCGAATACGCGGTGCTGGAGCCGGGGAACGAAGCGCTGGTGGTGGCGGTCGACCGCTTCGTCCGCGTGCGCCTCGCACCCGCCGAGGCGCCCACCCTCGACTGCCCCGACCTCGGCATCGTCGCGCTCGCGGGCCAGTTGCGGGACGGCGCGATCCGGTGGGCAGGCGCGGACGA
Organism: uncultured bacterium; assembly: GCA_964392195.1. Lineage (GTDB taxonomy): Bacteria > JADJOY01 > JADJOY01 > JADJOY01 > JADJOY01 > JADJOY01. The sequence goes on from CAYMQR010000016.1 coordinate 17,953, forward strand.
ACCCGCGCTGGCGCGGAAGCTCACCTTCGTCGACCACGTGCTGGCGCTGGTCCTCGAGAGCGCGCACCGGCGCGGCAACGCGGTGCGGCCGTTCTCGCTCCGCATCGAGAGCGAGCTCGGCGTGGGCAGCGACAAGGCGGGGCTCGGCGGCAGCGCGTCGGTCGCGGCGGCGGTGGCGGCGGCCGCGCTCGCGTGGTGCGACGACGCGAGCGGCGGCGGTGGCGGCGCCAGCGCGACCGCGGTCTTCCAGGTCGCCGCGCTCGCCCACTACCTGGCGCAGGGCCGGAAGGGCAGCGGCGCGGACGTCGCCGCGGCGGTCGCCGGTGGGATCGTCGCGTACCGCAACCCGGGCTTCGAGGATCTCCTCGACGCCGGGGACGTGAGCGCCGCGCTCGAGCGGCCGTGGCCACGCCTGGCGCTCGCTCCCCTCCGCTGGCCCGCGGACCACGTCTTCGTGGTCGGCGCGACGGGAGCGGGCGCATCGACCACGGGGCTCATCGCGCGCATGGACGCGCTCGACGGCGAGAGCCGGGTGCGCTACGCGGCGCTGCGCGGCGAGCTCGGCGCGCTGGCGCGCGAGGCCGCGTCGGACCCGGGCGCAGTCCGCTGGGGCCGCGCGATGGACGCCCACCAGCGCGCGCTCGAGCGCTTCGACGCCGCCTGTGGGGGCCTCGGCATCGTGACGCCGGCGATCGAGCGGCTCGTCGCCGTCGCGCGCGGGCTCGGCGTGCCGGCCAAGATCTCGGGCGCGGGCGGCGGCGACTCGGTGATCGCGCTCGTCGAGCGCGGGCAGACGGCGCGCGTGGAGAGCGCGTGGCGAGCCGCGGGCGCCACGGTGTTCACGGTGGCGGGACCGGTGCCGGGCGTCACGGTCACCCGCGGGTGACCCGGCGCGGCCATCACTCGGGCGTGTCGCGCGGGATGTCGAAGCGCGCGAAGAGACGCCCGACCCACCAGGTGATCGGCGCCGCCACGATCGCGAAGCCGAGCCCCGCGCCGAGCCCCGCCGCAACCGGGCTTCGCCACACGCCCGCGTAGAGGAGCGCGCCCAGCCCGCCGCCGATCGCGCCCGCGAGTGCCAGCGCCGGCATCTTCACCAGCATGATCCCCATCCGGTCGATCATGCGGAAGCCGCCCGTGTCCTTCATCTCGAAGCGCTGCGGCATGAGCAGGAAGAGCGCGTTGTCGAGCGCGATGTGGACGCCGTTGAAGGGCACGATCGCGAGCGCCACCGCGAGCCACCAGCTCGGCGCGACCAGCCCCGAGGTGGCGATCACCACGCCCAGCACCACCACGTGGACGACGCTGAAGAGCAGCACCGTCGGCACGAGCTGGCCGAGCGCCACCGCGGTGGGAGCGAGCGGCAGCGCCTTGAGCAGCGCGAGGCGGTCGAGGTCGCGGCGGAAGTCGAACGGGAACTGCTGGGTCACGCTGAGCGTGGCGAAGAGCACGATGCCGATGGTGATCTTCCCCGCCGAGGTGTCGGCGAGCGCCGCGTCTCCCCGCACCAGCACCACCGGCAGCATCGCGGTCAGCACCATCACGCCCATCGCGGTGGCGAGGCCGCGCGCGTTGCGGAGCGCCTCCATCCCCTGCCGCCACGCGATCGGCCCCACTCCGCCGAGCCGCGGCGGCGTGGGCAGCTTGAGGCGGGCGCTCACCGGCCTGGTGCTCGAGTACACCCCGCCGCCCTGGCGCATCCGCGCGAGCCGCGTCTCCATCTCCTGGTTGACCCGGACCGCGCCCTCCTGGAACGACACGTCGAGCGCGAGCATGGCCGCGAGCATCGCGCCGAGGATCGCGAGGCAGACGGCGGCCCAGCGCGCGACGCCCGCCGCGTCCACGGCGAGGAAGAGCTCGACGAAGGGGCGCGTCGGCGCGGTGAGGACGCCCGCGAAGGGGGTGCGCGAGAGCGCCTCGACGGTGTCGCGCACGCTGCGCCCGCCCTCGACGCGGCTGTGCGAGGCCGCCTGGATGGCCACGACGAACGCGAGGATCACGAGCGGCGCGAGCACCGGGCTGCGCGTCTTCACCTGCACCGAGAGCGCCGAGAACACCAGCACCGAGAGCTTCGCGACCCATTGCAGGAACACCACCGCGAGGAACACCGCGAGGGCCCCCGCCCACGGGTCGGGAGCGTGGTGCGCCGTGAACAGCACCAGCCACGTCGACGAGAGCGCCGCCACGCCGAGGCGCGCGAGGATGTTGTAGAGCACCAGCTCGCGACGCGGGATCGGCGCCGGGAACAGGAAGTCGATCTCCGCGGAACGGAAGTGGAGGCCGTAGCCGACCACCACGCCGAGCAGCGCGAAGACCGCGAGCACCAGCGGTCCCCACGACCGGTAGGCGCCGGCCATCCCGCGCGCGACCTCGGCGCGGTGGGGCATGAAGAACTCCAGCACCTGCGGCGCGAGCAGCAGCCCGAACGCGAGCACCGCCAGCACCGAGAGCAGCTTGCGGCGGGTGCCGCGGGTGCGGCGCGCGAGGTGACGGAGCTTGCGGCGCGGCCCCTGCCGCAGCAGGTAGACGAGCCCGCGGTTCACCCGGAGCCCGCGGCGCGCTCGGTGGCGTGAAAGAAGATCTCCTCGAGGGTGGCGTCGCCGCGTAGACCGTCGAGCTGCGCCAGGATCTCGTCGCGCGAGCCGAGGAACAGGCGCTTGCCGGCCGCGAGGATCAGGTAGCGCGTGCACAGCGACTCGAGCTGCGCGAGCAGGTGCGAGCTCACCACCACCGCCGCGCCCGCCGCGGCGCGCTCGCGCAGCACCTCGTGGAGCGAACGGATGCCGCGCGGGTCGAGGCCGGTCATGGGCTCGTCGAGGAGCAGCGCCTCGGGGTCGTGGAGCAACGCGCACACCGTGGTGACCTTCTGGCGCATGCCGCGCGACAGCTCGTCGGCGAGGGTGTCGGCCCGGTCGGCGAGGGCGAAGCGCCCGAGCAGCGCGCGCCCGCTCGCGTGCCAGTCGCGCACTCCGTAGACCTGCGCCGTGAACTCGAGGTGCTCCCACACGGTGAGGCTCGCGAACAGGTGCGGGTCGTCGGGGATCCACGCGAGCCGGCTCTTGGCCGCGATCGGCGCACCGACGATGTCGTGGCCGGCCACCGTGACGGTGCCGCGCGTGGGGGGCAGGATCCCCGCGATGG